>VHCM01000034.1 GCA_016871685.1 Verrucomicrobiota bacterium | reverse complement strand
CGCCAGCGCCCCCTTCGCCGCGATCTGCCCGTCGCCGTCTGATAAAAACGCCGTCAGGTCGCGCTTCAACCCGCCATTGGCCGCATCCGCAAGCACGCCCTGCGAGTCGACCGTCACGTTGAACACATGGTTCTCGGCCCATTGCTTTCCCGCCGCAGTGAGTGCCATTGTCTGACCGCTCGCCAGCCTCGCCACATCCTCGTCGGCCAGTTTCACACCGCCGTTCATCTGCTCGGTCTCCGCCTTCTGCGACGCCATCACCCGCCACCACTTCTGCGGCTCGGATTGCGCCTGCGCTTCCCACGCGTCACGCGTCGCCACGTTGGCCCGCACACCGAGGTCGCCCGCCCACCACGCGTAGTGACCGGACGGCTGATTGCTCGCGTCCTTCATCGCCACCGACGGAGCCATCACCTTGCGGCCTTGCTCGTCTTGACCAAGGTCAATCGCGGCATCGGTGAGCGGCTCTTTCGCGGCGTCTTTCGACAGCTTCGTCGTGTCCTCCCCGACACTCACCATCCACCCGAGAAACTCCGGCTCCACCGCATTGCGCACGGCATAGCGCAGGTCGCTCAGCCCGCCAGCCGTGTCGTTGCGTGTGAAGAACGAAGTCCCGTCGGCCTGCGTGCTGCGCCACACACCGGTCCAGTGCGGGTTGGCGAATGTCTTCGCTTCCGTCTCGTCTTTGGCCAGCAGTTCCGCGCCGGCGGTGATCCGCTGGTCCGGCCCCGCCGTCTTTTGCAACTGCGCCAGCGCCTGCATCAACGCCAACCGCGCATTGTCACGCGCGGTCGTCAGATGGTCCGCACTGCCGCTGCGCCGCAGCTCGATCGATGCCAGCCCGGTCATCGCCACCGCCAGAAGCGAAATCAACACCAGCAGCATCACCGAGACGACCAACGCAAATCCACGGGGGGACCGGGCGGACTCAGGCAACCCGAATGGCCTGACCAACAACGTCTTCATGCATTTATGAATACAATGTATTCATCACCCCCGCAAGGGCTCATTTTCCAAGGAATAATAGGAAAAAATCGCAGCTCACGGGCCGTCAGAACCCGCCGCCACAGCCCGAATCCGGTAAAACCGGCTGCTGACCGCCTCTGCAGCCGGTAGTGTTTCCGTAGTCAGATTACCTTGAGAGGCAATCCCGGTCCGCACCGGTGTCCAAGACGCGGGATTCGACAAGTCTTCGGTGGCCTCGATCGTGTAGCTCCAGCCGGGGCTGGATTCCCAGTCGAGTGAAACCGCGCCATCCGGACCGACCTGGATCGCCGTGACTCGGAACGGCGGGTGGATTTCCGGCTCAACTATGGAGGGCACCTCCAACAACGCGAGGAATCCGGGATCCTCCCCGGGATGGATCCGTGAAAGGTCGGCAAACGCGACGTTGTTTCCTTTCTTATAGTGGGCGGAGAACACGGTGTCCTGCTCGATGCCGCGATAGAGCAGATAAAAAGCGATGGCGATGCGGTGGCCGACCGGATGATTCAGTTGCACGGTGGCGGTTTTTTTGACGTTGCTTCCGCGCCCGAAGGTCTTCTTGTCGATCACCAGCTCGCCCGCGTCGTCAAAGTCGCCGTCGTTATTGAGGTCGATGTAGAGGATCGAGCCGTCGTAGCTGTTCAATCCAAAAGTATAATCGCCGGTGCCATCGACACGGGTGTCGAACACGCCCTGCCACAGCACGGTGAAATAACTTGCGGCAGTGATGCCGGGCAGGCTGGTCCACGCCTTTGCGCCGCCTGCCAACGTCGATGCCGTCTTTGCGTAATCGATCGGATCGGTCTGCGTGAACGACGCGCTCGGCGTTGCGGCGAGCAGATTGGAGATCGGCGAGAGCAACGACGCGCCGCTGGTGCCGTCGGTGGGGATCGCGTCGTAAGTCGTCGCCAACAGGCCGCCGCGGAACACGCTGACCGCAACCGATCGGCTCACGGTGAATCCGTCGAGCGTGGCACTCACCGTGTAGGTGGTGGTGCTGGCGGGCGTGAGCGTGAGGCTGCCCGAGGCGGGTTTCTCGCCGATGCCGTTGTCGAGGGTGACCGTGGTGACATTGGTGGCCGACCACGTGAGCGTCACCGATTCGCCCGCTTGGATTTGCGACGCGCTCGCTTGCAACTGGATTTCGGGCGCACCCGGAACGGTGTAGATGTCGGCTGCCAGCGTCGAGCGGGTGGTCGGGATCAGGTAAGCGCTGTTGAGTTGCTCGTTGAGTGTTTCCCAGGTGATGCCGTCGCGACTGCCTTGAATGCGCCAGGCCACCGGATCGCGGTCGATGCTGTTGGTGTTGGTGCCGATGCGGCAACTGGTCGCCCGCACGAAGGTTCGGTAATCGAGCTGGAAGAACGTGAACGGCGCCGGTGCCGACGCCTGCCAGTTGGTGGTGAAGCTGCCGTCGACCAGACTCGAGGCCGATCCCTCGGCCGACGTCGCCACCGCACCGGTGAGCGGGACACCGTCGTTGAAGAAGCGCACCTCGCTGATGCTGACGCCCGGCGCGGCCGGGTTGCGCGTGGCCAGCGCGGTGAAGCGCAGGTAGCGGTGGAATCCCTTCGGCACCACGGTGACCGTGACACTCGCGGTCGCGCCGGTGGCGGTGGTCAGTTGATAGGTCGTCGTTTCCGCGGGCGACACGATGAGCGTGCCGCTGTCCGACACCGCACCGACTTGCGGTAAAATCTGCACGCCGCCGTCGTTGCAGCCCCACTGCAGCGTAGCCGAGGTGCCGACCTCGATCACCGCGGGATAGGCGTCGAAGTACGAAACCGCCGGAGCGTCGGCCGGAGCAGGATCGAACGAGAAATCCAGGATCGGGATGTTCTCCTCGAAATCGTCACCCGATGAAATGCCGAAACCAAATCCCTCGGGCAGCTCGAGCACATCCGGGCTGAGCCGCAGGAACACATGACCGGCGCCGGATTGATAGGCATCGGTGAGCCAATGACCCAAGGTCACCGCTGCGGACCCAGACGCACCCGATCCAACGTACGTGTCGAGGAGCGTCGCTTCATTCAGGAACGCGTTCTTCACCAGGATGCCATTGGTGAGCGCGTTGGCGGAGCCGTCGACAACATCGGTCGGCTCAACGAGCGAGGATGCGCGCGACCCGGGAATCGCGAACAGGCGGATCCCCGTGCGTCCTTTGTTGCCGAGTTCGCCGCCACTCACCCGCACACGCAGTTCGGCCGAAACGAAACGTCCCGGACCGAGGTCGGGCAACTCGAACGGGATCACGATGTGGCGCGTCTCGGATTCGCCGGTGAGGCGGCCCACATCGAGCAAACCGAACGTGTCGCCCGTCGGAAATGGATCGACCAGCGCGCCGTCCGCGTCGGTGAGGAACATCGCGTCGTCCCACGACGCCGACAGCGTGCCGCGCACGTGCGGCTGGACGCCGACGGTGAGCGAGGCGATGCGCGTGCCCGACGCGCCGGTGGCGGAAAGCCAGTAGGTCGTCGTCGCGGCGGGAGTCACCGTGACGCTGCCGGACGCGGCGAGTGGTCCCGCGACGTCGCTGAGCGTGATCGACGTGGCACCGCTGACGCTCCAGCCGAGCGTCACACTCCCGCCCTCGGCGATCATCGATGCCGACGCAGTGAAGCTGTCGATCACCGGCGCGGATGCGGGCTCGGTGTAGTTGGTATTGACGGTGAACCCCTCTGTCCATGCCTGACGCCGCAGCGGCACGTTGCCACCGGACACCTCGTCGAGCAGGTCCCAGACAAATCCGTCGGCGCTGCCCTCGAGCGTCCAGCCGACCGGATCGAAGTCGCGGTGGTTGGGCGTGGTCGCGATGCGGTAGCCGGTGATCATCACCGGTTGGTCGTAATTGAGCATGTAGACCAGATCGGTCTCATCGGTAAGCGTCCAGAAGGTACCAAGGTTGCCGTCGATCGCATTGAGGCGCGTCGAGCCGAGCGCGCGCACGCCGGACGGGACGACCGGCGTGGTGCCTTGCAACAACTGGATTTCGGCGATCTGCATCGTCGGCGACGACGGGTCGCGCAACTCGGTGGGCGTGAAGCGGAAATACCGATAGGTCGCCGGACCCGGTCGTTTGACGCTCACCGAAACCAAGCGCGACTTGCTGCCGGTGGCGTTGGTGGTGACCAGCGTGTAGCGCACGTCGTCGGCCGGCGTGAGCGTGAGGCTGTCGGACGCCGCGACCGCGCCGATGCCTTCGATTTGGACGCTGTCGGCACCCGTGACATTCCAACTGAGCGTGATCGGCTCGCCAACCACGATCTCGTTCTTGTCGGCGACGAACGAGGCGATGAACGGACCCGGCGCCTTGATGTGCTCGACGCGCACGCGATCCCAGAAACTTTGCGCGCCCGGCGCCTCGGCACCGTTTTGCGAGCCATCGCGGTATCCTACCGAGGCGATGAACACGCCGACCTTGCCGGAAAGGAGATACTCCGTTCCGCCAATCGCATGGGTGAACACGACATCACCCATGGTGCCCGACTTGTATCCGCCCGGTGGTGTGGCGACCGCCGGTGACTGGCCGACCACACGACCGAGCCATCCGACGGCGGCGGGCGAGGCGCTCAAGCGCACCGGCAGGCCGTCGCTCAGCCCGATGAACGATTCGTCGGCCCAGCGCGGATTGCCATCCGGCGTGGTCGCGCGGTCCCCTGCGGCAATGGTCACTCGCAGCAAGTCGCCTTCGTTCACCTCGGACCAATCGAGCGCGGTGAGTTGCGCGACGGCGGTGCCGGCGGCAAGCCGCAGCACCTGCGTGCCGTTGGCAGGTGCAAGATCAGCCGAGCCGACCGCCACCTGCCGCGTCTCCGGATACGACGTGTTGTCGCGCGCGACCACCGACCATCCGTCGACCGCGTCGAGGCCGCCATCGTCGAAGGCACCGCCCGCATCGGGATTCACATCGGATTCAAATCCCGCGTTGTGCAGCGCAAGCGCGTCCGGCACGATCCCGCTGAGCACCGTGACACTTTGCGTCCGCGTGCCGAAGACACCATTCGAAGCGGTGAGCGTGTAGGTCGTGGCGGCGGCCGCTGGTGTGACGCTGATCGCTCCGGAGGCAGACACCGAGCCGATGCCGTTGTCGATGCTCACGGCAGTCGCGCCGACGGCATTCCATTTGAGCGTCACCGACTGCCCGGCCGCCACCACTGATGGCACAGCCTCGAAGGCGACCTTGGGCGCGAAGGAAATCGGAAAGACCGGCGAGAGCACATGCCGCACCAGCGAGGTCGGGTAATCGGTCTTCAAGTCGAGCGACTGCCAGTTCACCATGTCATGGCTGCCATCGACGCGCCATGCGGTCATGTCGGCCACCTCGAAGCGGCCGGTGCCGAAGCGGTATCCGTTCACATTCCATTTCGACTGGTTGGCTCCCATATCGAAGAACACCGGACGGAAGTCGTTGTTCTCCGGATCATCCGGCGGGGTGTCTTCCCAGTTGCTTTCCGCATCGAGAATGCCGTCTTGGATCAGGTCCACGTTGTACTCTTCGCTCGACCCGGGAGCGGACACCGCGGCCGCGGGAATCCACACGCCGTCCTTGGTGAACTGGAGCTCGGAAAGAAACACCGATCGGTAATACGGGTCGTTCGGATCGGGTAGGCCGCGCGTTTGCAGCACGGTCATGCGGTAATACCGGAACGGACCCGGACCCACCACGGTCACCGCAGTCGTGGCGCTCGCACTGCCGGATTCATTGGCCGCGGTGAGCGTGTAAGTCGTATTTGCCACCGGTGCGACTTGCGCCGAACCGACGGCCGCGACCGCGCCGACGCCGGGAGAGATCACCACGCTCGTCGCATCCTGCACGTCCCAGCTCAACGTCAGCGGCGCGCCGGTTTCCACGCTGGCGTTGGTGGCGGCGAACGAACGAATCACCGGTCCGCCCGCCTCTTTGAGTGCGAGCAGAATCGCTCCGGGAAACTGCAGGTTCGCCGTGAAGGAACTCGTCACTTGGGCGTTGCCGGTCCCGGTCGCGCCGACCGTCGGCTTGAGCGCCCACGCCATCGCGGCGCAGCATCCCGTGCGGTTCGCCTGCTCGACGCGTGTCAGCGCCGAAGGCGAGGTGGCCCTCCACTGGGTCCAGTCGAATCGATCGCCGCCGACCATGCCGAGCATCACCACCGCGGCATTGGCGGTGGCAGTCGTGATGCCCGTGGCGGCTGCGGTCGCCGATGCGGTTCCGGTCACCGCGTTGATGATGCTGGGATCGACATCGAATGGACCACCGGCAGTTCCGTCGTCTCGCACGCCGCCCGTGCCATCGACACCGGAGAACGCGGTGATCGCGATCGACGCGCCGTTGGACGTGCTGGCGGTTCCCACGCTGCCGCCCAGTCCGAAGGAAAACGTCGCGCCCTCGCTGCCGTCGGCCACGCGATAATACACGCCGCCCCAGATCTTGTTGGCATTGCCCGGGTCGCGGATCATCCGCTGGTCGATCACGCGCCATCCGATCGGCGTTCCCAAATTGTTGCCGTGCTCGGCATTGCGCGCGATCGTGGCGATCAACACGTCACCCGGTGCGGTGCCGGTCGGCTTGGCTACCGAAATCGAACTGCTGCCCGATCCGACATTCGCACTCGCACTGCCGCGCACCGCAATCGACCGCACCGTCACCGTCAGTGGCGCGCTCGTGCGCGTGCCCGACGCATTCGCCGCGGTGAGCGTGTAGGCCGTGGTCGACGACGGCGTCACCGTCCGCGAGGAAAGCCCGCTGACGTCGATGCCACCGGGATCGAGAATGAGCGAGGTGGCTCCGGTGACGCTCCACGAGAGCGTGGCACTGCCGCCGAGGCCGATCACGCCGCGGTCCGATGAAAATCCGTTGATCGCAGGAGCCGCCTCGGCCTGCGGGATGAACGTGTAGGTGAGCACCGGCCCCACGCCGCCGCCATTGTTCGCTTGAATGACGAACCCGGCATCGACGGTGAACCCGTTCTCACTGCCGTAGTAAGGCACATCCGATGCCGCGAGTCCGGCCGGACTGAGCCGCATGAAGACCACGCCGCCGGCATTCGCTCCATCGGCGTACGATTGATTCAACCATGCGGAAAGCGCCGCACTTTCATCCGCGCCCGTGGCGACCGATGAGCCGGGCACGGTTGAAGTGTTGAGAAACCCCGCCTTGATCAACGTGCCGAGCTGCGTGTGATTCACGCCCGCCGCATTGACATCGGTCGCGAGCACCGGCGTGAACGGACGCGCGCCGGGCAAGACAAACAGGTTCACCGGAATCGGCGATGCCGCGTCACCGCCACCCAGACCAGCCTCGGTGGTCACGGTGATGCCCACGTTGGAAAAGGTTCCCGGCCCGAGATCGGGCAATTGGAACGGCGCGACATAGTGCGTGAGACTTCGGCTGTAGTATTCACCGCCGATGAAGAGGCGGTTCGCCAACGCGCCGGACGGACCGACGATCACACTGCTGCCGCTCGTGTTGGTGGTGAATCGCGCGTCCGCGGGATGCGCGGTGATCGATCCGGCATGCAGCGAAACGGGAAGCAAACCGGCCGCCCACATCAGAACGGCAAAGGAGGAAGGATGGACGGGTTTCATGACATCGGGATTCTCAGGGTTTGGAACATGACAGACGACGAGCGATCTTCTCATCCGATGGCAGGAAAAGATCACCACGAATGTTCTACCGATGCAGACCCCGAGGGGGCAAGCAAAAATAAAGGGCTGTCTTACCTAATACGATTTGAATACGATTTGTCGTTGGGATGAAGGTAGATTGAGCCGGTCCATGCTTGCGTTCGACCGCGGCGTTTCCATGATCGCCGGGATTTATCCGCCCATGAACCCCTTCCTGCTCAAGACCCTCCATTTGCTTGGCGTATTCGCTTTGTTCGCCTCGCTGGGCGCCTCGCTGCTGGCGTCCGCGCGCGGCAGGCTGGCCTCGGTGCTTCACGGCGTCTCGCTGGTGCTGATCCTGCTGGTCGGGTTCGCGATGCTGCGCAAGCCGCCGATGGACCAAAGCTGGTGGATGGTGAAGATCGCGCTCTGGTTGTTCATCGGGCTGGCCCCGATGCTGGCCAAGCGCGGACTGCTTCCCGGTGCGGTGGTGTTCGCGCTCACGCTCGCCGCCGCTGCCGCGTCGTCGTGGCTCGGTCTGGCCAAGCCGTTCTGATGCTGCTGGCGGAGTTTGCCACCAATGATCCCATCACGGCATCCGATCATTCAATCGGCCGCGCGCTCGGCACGGCGCATCAGCGTGTCGCGCCGTTTTTCGAGTCTGTCCGCCCGACCCTCCTCGCCCACGCTGCGGTAAAAGCCGGCGATCATCGTGTAGATGCCGGCTTCGACATTGGCGTGAAACCAATCCTTGTCGCCGGTTTCAATTTCACGGTCGAACGCGCGCTCGATGTCGCGCACGGCCTTGGCCGCCCGCTCCGGATCGTCGCGAAAGAACGAGAAGTAATCGTCGGCCATCAGCTCGAATCCGGCGACATTCGATCCGTATTGGCGCAACGCGCTGCCGTACAGGCTGATGATTTTGTCTTTTGCTTGATCGCCGCCCTGAGTCAGCAGCAACTCCGCCTCGCGGCGCAGTGAGTCGGCGATGAGGTCGGCCTGCTCACCGGATTCGCGGCTGATGCGCCGACGCTCGCGCAGCATCGCGCTGCGCACCTTGCTGTCCTTCTCGTAGGGCAGGACATATCGGTGCTCGGCCTCGCCGGCGAGCGCGGCCATCCGCGGGTTTTCGCGGAACGCACGCCGCATGTCGCGCACGAAGTCCTTCCATTCGTCGAGATTCGACGGCGCGGGCGGATCCCCGGTGAGTCGTGTGTCGCGCTCGAGCAGAGCGAACAGCTCGCGCCACGTTTCGACAAACGCATTGCCGATCCGGTTGGCGATCCTCACCGCCGCCGCGGCGGATTCCTCTAGTGCGGCATCGTGCAGAAAGCGTCCCAGCCAAAGGTGGCGCCACACGGCGCGCGACTTCGCCCGACTGTTGAGATCGCGTTCGTTCCAGTGGAGGATCTCCTGCTCGGTGATCTCGAGGCCGGTCTGCGGATCGCGGGTGATCCCCCTCGTCGATCCATCGACCCGTCCGGCAGCCGTGCTCCATTCCGAATCGTCGATTTTGATGCCCGCCCATGCGTGAGGGCCTTCGTTGGTCTGGCCGGTCAGGATCATCGCCGGGATGCCTTGGGCACGCGCGGTGTTCACACAGAAATACGATTGATCGGTGCAGATCCCGCCCTTCTTGAGGATCTCGGCGAAGGTGTACGCGTCGTACGGATCTTCTCCGCTCACCGCACGCTCCATCAGGTACTCGACATCGTTGTATGCGTTGCCCCAGCGCTTGCGGCGCAGGTGCATGCGGTCGAGCGACCATTCAAGCTCACTGTCGGCCACCGGCGCGCAGACGACCCACACCAGGTCGCGCGCGCTCGATCGGCTCACCGGTGCCTCAAGCCGCCCGGCGAGGTCCTGATCGAGAAACCAGTTGTAGCGGCCGATCGGATCGACCTGCGTCGCCGCGGATCCCAGCGGGTGCTCGATGCGCAACGGCCGGTCGAAAACAACGCCACAAGCCAGCGCCAGCGGGAAAAACGTCGCGTACCGCTCCATGTCGGCCGACCGCGCGTCGCGCAGGAATTTCAACACGAACCCCGGATCATCCTGCGGTTGGATCGTCAGCAACAGTTCTTCCATCACCTCAGGGCGGTCGAGCATCCATAAAAAGACTTCGCCGGTGTAAAGGTCGCTGATCTGTGAGGTGATGACCGGTTCGGAAAACACGCCGAGCGTGTGCCAGCGCAGCAGCGCCCGATCGAGCGCGGGTTGCTTCCAGACCGGATCAAAGCGGTCGTCCCCATCATCCTCGAGGCGCAGTCGCTCGATCGCGGCAAGCACCGAGCGGCGCAACAACCCGCGGTAGGCGTCCCATCCGCCGCGCGTCACCGCACGCTCGAGCAACGCGCGATCGCGCCGCACCGCGGCATCGCGTAGGGCGTCCGGACCGATCAGCACCAGCACCGGCTGCGCGTCGAAAAACCCGCGCTCGCCCGGATCCACAGCACCATCCCGCGAGGCGGACTCCGGAGCAACAGTGTCGGAGTGGTCATCGGCCCCGGAGACGATTTCCGGTGCGTCGCCCGCATCGGAATCGATCCCGCGTTCCTCGGCCGCTTCCCGGCGTTGCTGCTCCTCGCGAAGCCGCGCGGCCTCGACCGAATCGTCGGCCTGCGGGCGCGTCCGGGCGCTGTCGAGCCAGACGAACACGCCGAGCAAGACGACACAGCCGAAGGCGATCGCACGCCACGTCGCGGCGCGCTCGCGGCGGCGCTTCTCCTCGATCATCCGCGCACGCCAGCCAGGCGTCGGCGGATCGTCGCGATCGGGAGCATCGGGTGGCCTGCGCATCGCCGTGTGGCGCAGCCTGACACCGGACCCGCGCCGATGCAACCGGGATTGGCGTGACTCGGCGGTCGCCGTATCCCATGCTGCGCGCCGTGGACACACCGGCCGACCCGCGCTTCGGCGGAATCGCCCGCCTTTACGGGCACGCCGCCCTCGAACGCTTTCTCAGCGCACGCGTCGCCGTGATTGGAATCGGCGGCGTCGGTTCGTGGGCGGTCGAATCCCTCGCGCGGTCGGGCGTCGCTTCGCTCACCTTGGTCGACCTCGATGAAATCTGCGTCACCAACGTGAACCGCCAACTGCACGCAATGGACGGATCGATCGGCGTCCAGAAAACCGTGGCGATGGCCGCGCGCATCCGCGCCATCCACCCGCAAGCCGAAGTCACCGTCGTGCCGCGCTTCTTCACTGCGGCCTCCGCCGACGACATCCTCTCGACGCGCTTCGATGCGGTGATCGACGCGATCGATACCACCGCGCACAAGGCGCTGCTCCTTGCCAAGTGCGTCGAAAAACACATCCCGGTGGTGACCTGTGGTGGTGCCGGCGGACGCCGCGATCCGTCGCGCATCCGCAGCGCCGACCTCGCCCACAGCGGCAAGGACCCGTTGCTCCATCAAGTCCGGCGCGCACTCAGAACGCATCACGGGTTTCCCAAAACCCCGCCCGGCCGGACACCCGCGGCATTCGGCATCGACGCCGTCTTCTCCGACGAACCGCTCGTCTTCGCGCAATGCGACGGCTCGGTCGGCCACACGCGGCCCGAATCCACCGGACGACGGATCCATTGCGAACACGGACTGGGCACCGTCGCCCACGTCACCGCGACCTTCGGCATGACCGCTGCCGCGCTGGTGCTCGAGCGCCTCGCGGCACGGGAGGACATGGCAGCAGGAAAATGAACCTCATCCAGCGAATCAAGCCGCCGGTGGTGGCTCGAGCCGGGATCGAACCAGCGACACGCGGATTTTCAATCCGCTGCTCTACCAACTGAGCTATCGAGCCTTAAACAGGAGGTGCCTTGCCGACACCGGGGCCGCGAGAATACGGTCGGCCCGTCGCGTTTGACAACCGGAAAATCCACCGGATCCCCGGGACGGCGGCACGGCGGGATTGACCCGCCCGGCGGCATCGCCTAGGCCGTGCCACGCCCGATTCGAAACGCCATGTCCGAGACCCCCACCCTGATCTACACCAAGACCGACGAAGCTCCCGCGTTGGCGACCGAATCGCTGCTGCCCGTCGTGCGGGCCTTCGCCAAACAAGCGGGTATCACGGTCGAACTCCGCGACATCTCGCTCGCGGGCCGCATCCTCGCGCAGTTTCCCGAAGCGGGCGCGTTTCCCGACCACCTGGCGGAACTCGGCGCGATGACGCACCGGCCGGATGCGAACCTGATCAAGCTGCCGAACATCTCCGCGTCGGTGCCGCAACTCAAGGCGGCGGTGGCCGAGCTGCAGGCCAAGGGACTCAAGGTGCCGGATTTTCCGGAGAACCCGGCGAGCGACGCGGAAAAGGAAATCCGCTCGCGCTATGCGAAGGTGCTCGGCTCGGCAGTGAACCCGGTGTTGCGCGAAGGCAACTCCGACCGCCGCGCGCCGAAGTCGGTGAAGGATTACGCCCGCAAGCATCCACACGCGATGGGTGCGTGGTCGGCCGACTCGAAAACGCGGGTCGCGACGATGGCGGGCCAAGGCGACTTCTTCGCGAATGAACAATCGGTGACGCTGGCGGCGGGCACCGACGCGCGCATCGAGCTGGTGGCCGACGACGGCACGGTGAGGGTGCTCAAGGAACGCATCGCGCTGAAAGCCGGCGAGGTGTTCGACGGCACCTTCATGAGCCGGCGGGCGCTGGTGGCGTTCCTCGGCGATCAGGTGCACGCGGCCAAGCAGGACGGACTGCTGTTTTCGTTGCACCTCAAGGCCACCATGATGAAGGTGTCCGATCCGATCCTCTTCGGTCACGCGGTCAGGGTGTTCTTCCACGACTTGGTGACCAAGCACGCGGCACTGCTCGCGAAGCTCGGGGTGGATTTCAACAACGGCCTCGGCGATCTGCTGGCGAAAGCCAACGCGCATCGCGGCAGCGATCCGGCGCTCGACCGCGAACTCGACGCACTCGCGGCGGATCTCCAGGCGGCGCTCGCCGCAGGGCCTGCGCTGGCGATGGTGAATTCCGACAAAGGCATCACCAACCTGCACGTGCCGTCGGACGTGATCGTCGACGCGTCGATGCCGGCGATGATCCGCAGCTCGGGACGCATGTGGAATGCCTCCGGCGAACTGCAGGACACGCTCGCGGTGATCCCCGATTCGTCCTACGCCGGCGTCTACCAAGCGGTGATCGATTTTTGCCGCGAACACGGCGCGCTCGATCCTCGCACGATGGGATCGGTGCCGAACGTCGGCCTGATGGCGCAAGCGGCCGAGGAATACGGATCGCACGACAAGACGTTTGAAATCCCGTGCGACGGCACGGTGCGCGTGGTCGCGGCCGACGGCACGGTGCTGAGCAGCCAAGAGGTCGGCAACGGCGACATCTGGCGCGCTTGCCAGACGAAGGACGCGGCCGTGCGCGACTGGGTGAAGCTCGCGGTGAACCGTGCGCGCGCGACCTCCACGCCCGCCGTGTTCTGGCTCGACCGCGGACGCGCGCACGACGCGCAGTTGATCGCCAAAGTCGAATCGGCCCTCGGGCAACACAATACCGATGGTCTCGACCTCCGCATCCTCGCGCCTGCCGAAGCGTGCCGGTTCTCGCTTGAACGCATCGCCCGGGGGCTCGACACGATTTCGGTCACCGGCAACGTCCTGCGCGACTACCTCACCGACCTGTTCCCGATTCTCGAGGTCGGCACCTCGGCGAAAATGCTGTCGATCGTGCCTCTGATGAACGGTGGAGGATTGTTCGAGACCGGCGCCGGTGGATCGGCCCCGAAACACGTCGAGCAGTTCCTCAAGGAAAACTACCTGCGCTGGGATTCGTTGGGCGAATTCTTCGCCCTCGCCGCGTCGTTCGAGCACCTCGCCGAATCACAGCACGATCCAAAGGCGCGCGTCCTCGCCGCCGCGTTCGATGCCGCCAACGGTGCGTTTCTCGAACACGACCGCTCGCCCGGCCGCAAGCTCGGCACCATCGACAACCGCGGATCGCACTTCTACCTCGCACTCTACTGGGCACAGGCGCTCGCCGATCAAAACGACGATCCGGCACTCAAGGCGGCCTTCGCCCCGGTCGCGAAGCAACTCGCCGACCACGAATCCACCATCGTGGCGGAACTCCTCGCCGTGCAGGGATCGCCGGTAGACATCGGCGGCTACTATGCGCCCGATGAGGCCAAGGCGTCGGCGGCGATGCGCCCGAGCGCGACGTTCAACCGCATCATCGACGCGATCTGACCCGCCCCAGCGCGATGGGATTCATCCGGCGTCGGCACGCTTCGCGAACCACAGCACCGGCGAAGGACGACGCGTGCCGACGGGCGTTTGGCTTCCGATCCGCCAACCGTCGCCGGTGAGCACCCGCATCCGCTCGGCGACAGACGCGGCCTCCTCACCGCCGCCCGGGTGACCCGGATAGCAGACGACCGTGATCACGCCTCCGCGACACAACAGTCCGCAGGCCGCGACGATCGCCGCATCAGTGTCGGCCGCGCGCGTGATGAGCGAGTGATCACCACCCGGCAGGTAGCCAAGGTTGAACATCACTGCGGACACATTCCCCGCCGCAACCCGCCGGGCAATGTGCAGATGACTGTCGCACACCAGATCGACCCGGTCGAGCAGCCCCGCGGATGCCAAACGATGACGCGTCGCATCGATCGCCGCCTGCTGGACGTCGAAAGCGGTGACGCGCCCGGACGCCCCGACCGCCTCGGCCAGCACACACGTGTCATGACCATTGCCGGCCGTCGCATCCACCGCATGCGCACCTTCGCACAACACCTCGCGCACGATGCGATGGGCCAGTTCGGTCGGACGCATCGGAATCATCGCGGCAACACGACGCGCCTCCGGATTTTCACTCGAACACCGTGAGCAACGCGCGGTGGTCCGATGCATCCTGCCATCCGGCATCGTCGATGATCCGCGACTGCGGCGCAATCACCTCGGACTGCAGGTTGGGCGTGACCGTGACGTAATCGATGCGCGAATAGACATCCTCCTTCGCCCAGTGGTGCGTCCAGAGGTGGCCGCGCGAATCGGCCAGCGGCAGGATCACCAGATGACCCGGCTCGCCCAGCTTGCCGACAATCGATTTGAAACTCCGGCTCGACCGGGTGTCGTTGAAATCGCCGTACACCACCAGTCGCGCGGCGGGATCGGCGCCGAGAATGGCATCGAGATGCCGTCGCAGCAGGCGCGCCTCGTTCTGCCGCATGAGCTCCTGACTCGTCTCGGGCACCTCGCGCTTCGACTTGAGATGCACGCCGAGGAACCGATAGGCCTTGCCGTTGGCCTGCACCGTGGCGTCGAGAATGCCACGATTGATCGCAAACGGTTTGCCGCGGATTTCAAACGAGGTCTCGGCCGGCTGCGCGGTCGAGGTGATCGGAAAACGCGACAGCAGGCCGAGAAAGCGCGTCGTGTCCGAGCCGCCGACATGATGCGCGTGCGGCAGATCGATCCCCGCGCTCTTCAGCCTCACGCGGATGTCGTCGAGATCCGCAGTCGTGCCGATCTCGCACAACCCGAGAACATCGGGCTGGTGACGAGCGAGCATGCCGATCACCGCCTCCTTCTCGACCTCGGGCTTTGGCAGGCCGGGCTGTTCCGCACCATCGATCCACCGATCCATGGTCAGCCAGTTTTCAACATTGTAGGCGATGAAGCGAAGATTGCCGCGCGGACCCGACACCGCGTCGGCGGCGGGTGTCGTGGATTCAGGCGCAAGCGATGCCGCGGGCGCGGGCTCGACGGTGACTGGCGGTTGTGGCACCGGTGTTGCCACAGCGGGATCCACCGCGTCGGCAGATTCATCCTCGCGGACCGCCTCGACCTGCGTCGGCGCGGATTCGTCGTGACTCCACTCCGGCGTGCCCTGTCGGCGGTTGCACGAGGCGAGCAAAACCAACGCGGCACAGGCGATCGCACCGAGAGCGGATGCAGCACCGCCGGGACGGCGGATGGGAAGCGCGCTGGCTTGCATCAGACTGGTTTGTCAGTGGGTTCCTTGCCCGGCGCATCCTTGACGCGCGCATCGGTCTCGCTGCGCGTGATTTCACGTTCGAAGTCGTCACGCGCTTTCTTGAACTCGCCCATGCTCTTGCCGATCCCGCGCGCGAGTTCGGGAAGTTTTTTCGCACCGAAGAGCAGCAGCACGATCAGGAAGATCACGAGAATCTCCTGGCCGCCAAGCGAACCAATGAATGCCGTCAATGGGAAGTCCATGACCCGGATGCTACGGGCGATCCCGCCGGGTTGCAAACGATTTGACCCGGCCAAGCCGCGCAACACCGCGGGCCGGGCGAAGAACCCCTCAAACCCGCAGCGTTTCGCCCTCGGATTTGGCCACGATCACCGCGACGCAGGAATCGCCGAAGACATTCACCGCCGTGCGGCTCATGTCGAGCAGGCGATCGACCGACAACAAGGCCACCACCGCCGCCTCGCCCCCGGGAATGCCGGAGCTTTTGAGGATCAATAGGATCGCGACCAGGCTGGCCGACGGAATGCCGGCCACGCCGATGCTGGTGAGTAACGCGGCGGCCACCACGAAAAACTGCCCGGCGAAGCCCAGTTCGACGCCCATCACCTGCGCGACAAACATCACCGCCACGCATTCGTAGAGCGCGGTGCCGTCGGTGTTCACCGACGCGCCAAGCGGCAGTGTGAATCCTGTGACGCGGCGCGAAACGCCGCTGCCTTGTTCGACGCAGCGCAGCGTGACGGGCAGGGTGCCCGCCGACGAAGCGGTGGAAAACGCAAGCAACAACGCGGGACGCATCGCACGCAGCTGCGCCCACGGATTCACCCCGAAACCAATCCGCAGGATCAGCGGCAGCACCACGAACAAATGCAACGCCAATGCCAGCAATACCGTGGCGAAGTACTTGCCGAGATTCACGAACAAGTGCGCGCCGGTTTCATATACCACCGGCAGAATCAACACGAACACACCGAACGGAGCCAGCGCCATCACCCAGCCGGTGACGACCACCATCGCAGCGGCGGCCGCGCGGAAGAACCGATGCACCGTGTCGAGCTCGCCCTCGGGCAGCCTCGTGAGCGCCACGGCAAAGAGAATGCCGAACACGATCAGCCCGAGGAGCTGACCGTTGTCAGTCGCGGCATGCACGATGTTTTCCGGCAACATCGAACGGAACACGGCGAGAAAATCCCCGGGCACGCGCTCACCCGCCGCGGCGACACGCGCGGCATCGGGCGAGACTGCCGATGCAGCGGACGATGCGAACGCATCACGGATCACCGGGTTGGGCACACCACCATCGAGCCCGGGCTCGAGCAGGTTGACCATTGCCAACCCGAGCAGGATCGCGATCGATCCGGTGCCGAGATACGTCAGTGCGGTCTTCATCCCGAGCCGACCGAACCCCTGCACGCCGCGCATGCCGGTGATGCCCGTGACCACCGAGGTCACCACCAGCGGCACAATCAGCATCTTGAGCGCGCGCATGAACAACTCGCCTGCAAAACGGCAGAACGAAATCAGCGACGCCGTCACCGCATGCACCGGAGCACCCTCGGGGGCTTCCGCCCCGAGCCGCCTCAACACCATGGCAAGCCCGGTGGCCAGTGCCAGGGCCGCCAAGATCCGCCAATGCGCGGGCATCCGCCTCATCGCCGGAGATCATCCGCATCCGCGCCGGATTGACCAGAAAATCTGTGATTTTCCCGGTTGACACCCATCGGCCGGGTTCCTAGTTTCGCCGCTCCCCGCCCGGATCTTCCGTCCGGGCCTTTTGATCCCGGAATCCATGAAAACATTCTCCGCCAAGCCGCACGAAGTCGAGCGCAAGTGGCATGTCATCGACGCCAAGGACAAGGTGCTCGGCCAAGTGGCCGTCGAAGCCGCCCGCCTGCTGCGCGGCAAGCACAAGCCGATCTTCACCACCCACATCGATACCGGCGATTTCGTCGTGGTGATTAATGCGGACAAAGTCGTGCTCACCGGATCGAAGGAAACCAGCAAGATCTACACCCGCTTCTCCGGCTACGTCGGCGGCAAAAAGGTCGAGACGCCGCGCATGGTGCGCGAACGCCGTCCCGTGCTGCTGGTCGAGCGCGCCGTTTACGGCATGTTGCCCAAAACCCGCCTCGGCAAGGCGCAGTTCACCAAACTCAAGGTCTACGCCGGCCCCGAGCACCCGCACGAGGCCCAACAACCGGCTGCCCATTCGGTTCGCTGATTTTTCCATTCCTCCCCAGATTTCCCCATGTCCGCCACCACCACTCAAAGCGCCACCGGACGCCGCAAGACCGCCGTCGCCCGCGTCTGGATGACCGAAGGCAACGGCACCATCACGATCAACAACCGCGCGTTCGACGAATACCTGCCGAGCATTGAGTTGCAGAACACGGTCCTCGCACCATTTCAAGCCGTCAACTCGGCCAACAAGTTCGATGTCCGCGTCGTCGTCAACGGTGGCGGAACCCACGCCCAAGCCGTGGCGATCCGCCACGCGATCTCCCGCAGCCTCACCGGCGTCGATCCCGCCCATCGTGCGGTCATCAAGCCGCTGGGTTTCCTCACCCGCGATCCGCGGATGAAGGAACGCAAGAAGTCCGGCCAGCCGGGCGCACGCAAGCGCTTCCAGTTCTCCAAGCGCTGATCCGTCGCCGACGCCTGCCGCGACCGCGCATGCATTGGCGGCGCGGAACGAGGTTGCATTGCGGCCCGGAAGCGATGCACTGGCACCCGTCATGCACCGACTCCTGCTCGTCGCGTCGCTCATCGTGATCGCCGCCGCCCTCGCCGCCCGCTGGTGGTTTGTTCTGCGCATCCTCGCCCAAGCCGATGACGAGGCAGGCAACGACACCACCCCGCCATCCCGACGCGGAGCGGAGTTGCATCGGCAGGCACTCGCCCAATGGCAGTGTGACGACGCAAAAGACGCGGCCCTCCGCAACGCGCAATTGCGCTTCGGCATGGCGGTGCCGCCGCTTTCCCTGCTGGTCGCGATCTTCGCCGCCGCGGTCGGCAGGGTTCCGCTCACTCTCGCGCTGACCATCCCGCTCGCCGCAACCGCCCTGTCCGTGCTCGTTGGTTTCTCCGGCCTGCCGCGGGAACTGATGGCACTGTCGCGCCACATTAGCGGGCGCACCGGGATCCGCGCCGACGATCCCGGCATCCGCTGTGCCCTCGCCCATGCCCGGGACCGCGTCTTCCCCACCGTACTGCGATGGTTGCAAACCAAGGCAGCCAGAACCGGATCTTGATTCTCCCAGCCGTTCCGGCATCATGCGGAAATGAATCGAAAGCCAGATGCGCCGACCACCAGCCGCCGCAGCCTGATCAAGCTCGCTGGCCTCGGCGTGCTGGGATCCGCCGCCTGCGGACGCACGGACAGCCGGTACCGCGCCGCCACAGGCAACGACAAGGTGCGCGGCGTCGTTTTCATGGTTTCCGACGGCATGAGCCCGGGCGTGTTCACGCTTGCCCAGGCATTCTCGAAGCTGACCCGCACACAGGACACCAGCTGGTGGAGCCTGCACAATTCGCCCAAGACCGTGCGCGGACTCATGGACACGGCATCGGCCAATTCGCTGGTCACCGACTCAGCCGCCGCTTCATCCGCTTGGGGCGGCGGACAACGCATCCACAACGGAGCGATCAACGTCACTCCCCAAGGCACTGCTCTGGAACCCATCGCATCGGTGCTCAAGAGACGCTCCGGCGCGAACATCGGATTGGTCACCACCGCCACCGCCACCCACGCCACACCGGCCGGATTCGCGGCATCCGCTCCCAGACGCGCCGACCAGCAAGACATCGCCCCGCAATACCTCGGACGCGCCGACATCATCCTCGGTGGAGGACGCGAATTCTTTGATGCGGAACTCAGGGAGGACCGGCGCGATTTGTCCCGTGAATTCGAACGCGCCGGCTATCAACGCCTGCAGACGCGCGAAGCAATGCTCGCAGCGCGCTCGACAAAGCTGCTGGGCACGTTCTGGCAAGGGCATTTGCCGTTCTCAATCGACCGCAATGCCGATGACCGCATGGCCGCCCAAGTGCCGACGCTTTCCGAAATGACGCAGGCGGCGCTCTCACGGCTATTGACCGACACACGCCCGTTCCTTCTGCAAATTGAAGGAGCGCGCATTGATCACGCGGCGCATCTCAACGACATCGGTGCGCTGCTGCACGACCAGCTTGCGTTCGACGATGCCGTGGCCACGGTGCTCGCCGCGGTTGCGAATCATCCCGATGTCCTGGTGGTGATCACCAGTGATCACGGCAACTCCAATCCGGGCCTCAACGGCATGGGAGACTCTTATGCGGAATCGACGGGAAGTTTCTCCACCATACGGAAACAAACTGCATCCCATGAGCGAATCTTTCATGAATGGAAACAACGCCAAGGTGGAGAAGGCGAAACTTCCGAACTGGCCGAACTTGTGCGTGGGCATTTGTCGATTGATCTCGAAGCCGAAGAGGCAGAGGCGCTGCGGTCGATCCTGAAGAAGGGACGACCCGGGGAGTGGAATCACCAGCTCGCCAAGCCCGAGGGCTTGCTCGGGCAATTTACCGGCAACCACACCGGCATCGGCTGGACCGGCACCACCCACACATCCGATCCCACTTTGATCAGCGCCATCGGCCCGCAA
>VHCM01000033.1 GCA_016871685.1 Verrucomicrobiota bacterium | reverse complement strand
ATGAAAACCGCGGAGCCATCCGGCTTGGCGCGGATCGCTATAGCGCTTGGAGCCCGGCCAGAAATTCACGCCGAGCGCCTCGACGCCGGACTCGACGAGCATCGAGGCGTCGTCGGCCGACCGCACGCCGCAGATCTTCAGCGAAACCCGCGAGGGATCGAGAAACCGGTCGAGCCGCGTCATGCCGCAACGCTAGCCCGGCGCGCGACACCGGTCCATGAGGAAAGGCACGCTTGCTCAGGCGTTCATCAGTTCCTCGATTTCCCCGGCCTCGATCGGGATCGACTCCATCAGATCAAGATTGTGTTCTTTGCCCACCACCACGTCGTTCTCGATGCGGATGCCCAGTCCCTCCTCGCGGATGTAGATGCCCGGCTCGATCGTGAAGACCATGCCTTCGGCGAACGGCTCGTGCGGCGGGGCGACGTCGTGCACATCGAGCCCGATGTGGTGCGAGGTGCCGTGCATGAAGTACTTGCGCACCAACGCCTTGTCCGGGCCCTGCTCGCGCGCCTCCTTCGCGGTGATCAGGCCGAGATCCACCAGCTCGCGCTCGACCAGCTCCATCACCTGCCGGTGGTACTCGATGGGCGTGTTGCCCGGCCGCAGCACCGCGTTGGCCCCGCGGAACACCCGCAGCACCGCGTCGTGCAGTTGGCGCTGACGCCGGGTGAACCGGCCGTTGACCGGTACCGCGCGGGTGAGATCGGACGTCCAGCCGGCGTACTCCGCACCGACGTCGATCATCACCATTTCGCCGTCCCGACAGACCTGGTCGTTCTCGATGTAGTGGAGCACGCAGGCGTTCGCGCCGCTGCCGACGATCGGCGTGTAGGCGAAGCCGCGCGAGCCGCGCCGCACGAACTCGTGCAGCAGCTCGGCCTCGATCTCCCACTCGCCCACACCGGGCCGGATGAAGCCGAGCACACGACGGAAACCGGCTTCGGTCACACCGCAGGCCAACCGCATCATGCGCACCTCCTCGTCGTCCTTGATCATGCGCAGCCGGTGCAGGATCGGCGCGAGCCGCTCGTAGCGGTGCAGCGGAAACCGCGCGCGACACTCGCGGACGAATCTCGCATTGCGCGTCTCGACCGTCGTGTCGGCACGCAAATGCTCGTTGGTGAGCAAGTACACCTGATCGGCCTGGGGAACCAGCCGCTGCAGCATGCCGTCGAAGGTGTGCGACCACTCGACCCGGCCGATCCCCGTCAACTCGCGCGCCTGCGCCTTGTCGAGCTTGTCACCGTCCCACACGGCGATGTGCTCGCTGGTCTCCTGCACGAACAGGATCTCGCGCTCCTGCGGATCCACCGCGTCGGGCATCATCACCAACACCGTCTGCTCCTGCCGCACGCCGGTCAGGTAGTACAAGTCGCTGTTCTGCCGGAACGGCAGGGTGCCGTCGGCGCTGGACGGCATCAGGTCGTTGCTGTGCACGATGACGATGCTCTTCGGCTTGAGCGCCGACCGCAGCCGACCGCGGTTGCGGATGAAGAAGTCGCGGGAAACCGTCTCGTGTCGCATGCCCCCGAGTGGACAGGAGCGGAGCGGGGGGTGCAATGATTTTTACTTGGAAAGCTCCTTCACCACTAGGTTTTCGAGTGATCGGAAATCTCCTGAAAATCGCTGCTGCAACCACTTTGATTTGATATTGTACTTAGGTTCAAATTTGGTAATTTCCCGCAAGACATCTGATGAATATTTTTTATATGCATTTTCGTAATTCATCGCTGGTTTATTTTTATTGCCAACAGTACGAACGTAACTCCTTGAAATTCCACCTTGACTGGTGTTTCGTCTCATTTTTACTCTTAGCGTTCTTTCTTCTTCATCCATATCAGCATACAGACGCATCAATGCATCCTTGTGTCTACTAACTGACATACTGATTGCGTGGTCGAAATCAGGATTGATGTCCTGAGGTTCATCATCAAATAAAATCTGGCTCGCTGTGATACCGTTTTTGTATTTATGCAATCTAGATACAATATGGCCACAATCTAACATAAATCCACTCCATGATGTTTTTTCCTCCAGTTTGATTGAATCATTCAGCTTGAACGCAAAATTTCTAACAACCCAATTCAATGTGCCATAAGCGACATTGACGATGCTGTCACCGACTTCGCCATAGATCCAATGGGCTTGGTTCTCTGCTTTGGAGGGTTTAGCCTCCTCAATTTTATATGTGACGATACCAATCACTTGGCCCGTTGCAACATCGACAACCGGGCCGCCTGACATACCTTCGAGCATCTCGGATTTCGTCTCAAATTCAAGACGGTCTGGTCCAGATGCCTTCAATGTGCCGAGGTAAACATTGATGACATGCTCAGCGCCTGGATTTCCGGCTACCATAATATCGGAACTGTTTTTTATTTTATTATTAGAAATTTCTAGACATTTACTTTCAGTAGACACCGGAATCATCGCAATATCCGCATTTGATGACAACAACATTGGCGAGTTTGTGTCCGGATTTACTATAGCACCGTCTATATTTTTGATCACGGGCATGGGTGCAGTTCTCAGAAACTTTAGATACTCCTCGTAACTGATATTATTTCTTGCTTTTGCAGAAATACGGTTCGTCATTGACTTCGGGTTACGCGGTCCGCTACTCCATGTTGAATCCGCCTCACTAATTCCAGCTCCCATCAATACGTGAATGTTCGTCACCACATGTTTCCTGCCCTCGTATTCGACCAGAAACCCGGTCGCGCCCGATCCTCCGAGAGGCGAATCCGTTGATTCAATCGTGACCGTCGCTGCCAGAATCCTGGATTTGATCTCCTCCAGGTCCGGTTGGGGACTGTTTTCCACGACAGTTGCTTCGGCGTGCTTGGTTTGCTGGTCCTGCGCTTGGGCACCGTATGGCTGAAAACAGGTCCACAAGATGAGCGGATACATCAGGAATCCGGCCAGAGTTTGATTCAAGGATAGCTTGGTGTTCATGGTGGATGATCGGTTTTTCTTTCTGAATCCTGTCCCGGCCCTTGCGGAACGACCACGCGGACAGGTGTTGATTACGTATCCATCTGGATACTCCATGGATACGATGTCAACAGCAAAGCCGGGATGAATTGGCAAGGCGAATGCGGCCGTATCCCCCGTCCCTCCTTGATTCCCGACGCGGCCGGGATCATGCTCCGGGGCATGTCCGGATCCGCCGCCACGCCGATGATGGCCCAGTATCTGGCGATGCGGAAAACGCTGCCGGACGATGTGATCCTGCTGTTCCGGCTCGGCGACTTCTACGAGATGTTCTTCGAGGATGCGAAGACCGCCGCGCCGATCCTCAACGTCGCACTGACGAAACGCGGCGGCACTCCGATGTGCGGCGTGCCCCATCACGCGGCGCAGGCCTATCTCGCGCGCCTGCTCAAGGCGGGCAAGCGCGTGGCGATCGCCGAGCAGACGTCCGAGCCGCTGCCCGGCAAGCTGGTCGGCCGCGAGATCTCGCGCATCCTCTCGCCGGGATCGATCGACGACCTCGCGCTCCTCGACGATGCGCGTCCGAACTATCTTGCGGCGGTGTTCCGTCACGGCAAATCCTGCGGTCTGGCGTGTGCGGACCACACCACCGGCGAGTTCCTGCTCGCGGAATTTCCCGATGAGGCCCGGCTCGCCGACGAACTGGTCCGGCTTTCGCCCTCGGAAACACTGGTGGCCGATCACCAGACCTCCGATTTTGGATCGCTGCCGCATGCGCTGGCGTATGAAGGATATGCCTTCCTGCCCGAGCACGCGTCGTCGCTGCTCAAGGACCACTTCGGCGTGCACTCGCTCGACGGGTTCGGCTGCTCGGATCTGCACGCCGCGTGCGGGGCGGCCGGGGCGATCCTGCATTACCTCGCGCACCAGTTGCGGCGCCCCTGCGACCACCTGAAGCCACCGCGGGTGCGTGAATCCGCCGCGCACGTGCATATCGACGCCGCCTCGCAACGCAATCTTGATCTGGTCGATTCACGGGCCGGCCGCGGCCACACGCTGCTCGGCGTGCTCGACCGCACATCGACGCCGATGGGCGCGCGTCTCCTGCGCGATTGGATTCTCCATCCGCTGCGCGACCTCGACACGCTGGTCGCCCGGCAGGACGTCATCGCCGCGCTGCTCGCCGAGCCGTTCCTGCTCTCCAAATGCCGCGAGTCGCTCAAGGGGATCCGCGACATCGAGCGCACGCTCTCGCGGTTGTCGCAGCAGTCGGGCAACGCGCGCGACTTGCAGTCGCTGTGCCTCTCGCTCGCCCGCGTTCCCGCGCTGCGCGAGGATTTCGAAAGCCTGTTTCCCGCCACCGCCGCCACCCGGCCCGCCTGGCTCGGCAACCTGGAGGAATTTCCGGAACTCACCGGCCTGCTGGAATCCGCGCTCGCCGATGAACCGCCCGCAACCCTGCGCGAGGGCGGCATCATCCGCGACGGTTGGTCGGCGGAACTCGACGAACTGCGCGAAGCGGCGCGCGGCGGCAAGGACTGGATCGCGCGGCTCCAGGAGCAGGAGCGTCAGCGCACCGGCATCGACTCGCTCAAGATCCGCTTCAACCACGTCTTCGGGTACTTCATCGAAGTGACCAGCGCAAACCTGTCCAAGGTGCCCGCCGACTACCTGCGCAAGCAGACCATGGCCAATGCCGAACGCTACATCACCCCGGAACTCAAGGAGATGGAGCACAAGGTGCTTGGTGCCGAGGAACGCGCGAAACAACTCGAGGCCGGGTTGTTCGCCGACCTGAGAAACCGGGTTGTCGCCGAGCTGGTGCGCATCCAGCGGGCCGCCGCGGCCGTCGCGGAGGCGGACGTGCTGTGCGCGCTCGCCGAAACCGCCCAGCTCCACCGGCATTGTCGCCCGGTGCTGGATGAAGGACGCGGATTCCACGTCGGCGGCGGACGCCATCCGGTGCTCGAACAAACGCTCGTCGATGCCAAGTTCGTGCCCAACGACACCGCGCTCGACCCGGTATCGTCGCGTCTGCAGATCCTCACCGGCCCGAACATGGCGGGCAAATCGACCTACATCCGCCAAGTCGCGCTGATCGCGGTGATGGCGCAAATCGGCGCGTTCGTGCCTGCGGAGTCGGCGGTCATCGGCCTCGTCGACCGCATCTTCTGCCGCGTCGGTGCCAGCGACGACCTCTCACGCGGCCAATCGACCTTCATGGTCGAGATGAGCGAGACCGCGCTGATCCTCAACCACGCGACCGACCGCTCGCTGGTGATCCTCGACGAGATCGGCCGCGGCACGGCGACCTTCGACGGGTTGTCGATCGCGTGGGCGGTGGCCGAGCATCTGCACGACCACATCGGCTGCCGCGCGATGTTCGCCACCCACTATCACGAACTCACCGACCTCGCGAACACGCGCGACGCGGTGGCGAACTACAACGTCGCCGTGCGCGAGTGGAACGAGGAGATCATCTTCCTGCACAAGATCCTGCCGGGCGCGGCCGACAAATCCTACGGCATCCAGGTCGCGCGGCTCGCGGGGCTGCCCAAACCGGTGGTCGACCGCGCGAAGTCGATCCTCTCCCACCTCGAGCTGCACTCGTTGAAACCGGAAGCCAGAGACGCCGGGCCCAAGGCGAAGCGCACCGCCCAGGATCCGTTGCCGCAGGCGCGCGCGCCGCAACTCGACCTGTTCGCCGACCTCTGATCGCCCGCGCGACGCGATCCGTCAAAACCCCTTGCGCAGATGCGACGGCAGGATGCCGAGCTGCTCGCGATACTTCGCCACCGTGCGCCGCGCGACCGTCACGCCTTGCTCGCGCAGCGCCCGCACGATCGCCTCGTCGGACAACGGCTTGCCCGCATCCTCCGCCGCGACAATCCGCTGGATCGCCTCGCGCACCCCGGCATTGGAAACCTCCTCGCCATCCCGCGTCTGATACCCGCTCGCAAAAAACGCCCGCATCTCCATCAGCCCGTGCGGCGTGAGCACGTATTTGCCCGCCACTGCCCGCGACACCGTGGTCGCGTGCATGCCGAGTTCGGCCGCCAACTCCTGCATCGTCATCGGCCGCAAATGGCGCTGACCCCGCCGCAGAAACTCCGACTGACGCGCCACGATCTCCGTGGCGATGGCCAGCAGGGTTTCCTGCCGAAGCTCGATCGAGCGGATCAGGCTCCGCCCGTCGCGCAACTGGTCGCGGAGGAATTGCCTCGCCTTGCCGTCCAGTCCGTCGCGGCCGACCAGATCCTTGTAGTAATCATTGATCCGCAACTGCGGCAGACCATCACCGGTGAGCTTCGCGGAGAACCCGCCCGCTTCGTTTTTTTCAATCACCACATCCGGCAGCACATGCGGGTTCGCCGTGGCATCGAAGGCACCTCCCGGATCGAGCGTGAGCCGACCAATCGCTTCGGCCGCCTGCGCCACACGCTCGACACTCACTCCCAAGGCCGCGGCAATGCGCGGATAGCGCTTGCGCGCCAGATCCTCGAGATGACCGCGCACGATCGCAGCCTCGATGCCGTCGCCCTCGCCACGCCGCTGCAACTGCAGCCACAGCGACTCGGCCACCCCGGACGCACCCACGCCCGCCGGATCCATCGAACGCACCAACTCGAGCGCCGCATCCAACACCCGGGCATCCACACCCGCGCGCCTCACCAGCTCGGCGGCCGACAAATCCAAAAACCCGCGGCCGTCGAGATTGCCAATCACCACCCGCGCAGCCTCGCGCACCGCATCGTCCACCATCGCCGTCTCCAATTGCTGCAACAAGTGACTCTGCAAGGTCAGCGGTGCGACGATCGATTCATACAAACGCTGACGCCGCGCCTCATCCTCCGACGTGTCCTGCCGGAACCGACCCTCGACAATCGCGCGCTCGCGCCAGTCGTCGTCGGTCTCATTCAGCCGCGCCAACGAATCCCCGTCCTCCTCATCCATCTCCCAGGCGTCGAGCGACACCGAATCACCGGCCTCCTCCAGCACCGGGTTCGCTTCCAGCGCCTGACTGAGGATCTGCGACAACTCCGCCGTGCCCGCCTGCAGGATCTCCAAACTGCGCCGCATCTGCGGGGCAAGCGCCTGCTGCTGCGTCAGCGACTGATGGAACCCGAAGTCCGCCATGACCGACCGGCCCGGTGGCCGACCCCCACTTTAGCACGAGATGCCCCGAAATGAAGCAGAAATCGTGCCAAACTTGGATTTCGCAGTCCGCACATCCCGTTCGCGGCCGCACGACAAAATGGGTCAGGCCGTTTGCCTGCCACGGAAAAACTGGGGGCAGGGGGACTCCGCCTGCGAGAAGGTCCGGCCCCAAGTATGGTTTTGCGGAGAAGTCGCGAACGTCTCCTTTGTTGCGGGATGATCCCCAAAGCGTGGATCAGCGGCGGATGCCGAAGCGTTTTTCGAGTTCTCCGATGCTGAACTCGGTCAGGGTCGGGCGGCCGTCGGCGGTGCAGTAGGGGAGGTCGCAGGCAAACAATCGCGCAAGCAGCGGCGCGGCTTCGTCGAGGCGCGCGGTGACACCCGCGGCCGCGCGGGCTGCGAGCGTGCGGGCAATGCGTTCGCGGGCGAAGCGCGCGCCGCCCGCGGGATCGTGCAGCAGTTCGTCGAGCACGCCTGAGAGGAACGCGCGCGGATCCTGCGTTTCCATTGCGGCAGGCAGCGAGCTGACTTGCAGCGTGTTGCCGCCGAACGGTTCGATCTCGATGCCCGCGGCCGCCAGTGAGTGCCGCTCGCGCAGCAGCAACTCGGCATCGCGCGGATCGAACTCCAGCAGCACGGGCACAAGCAGCGCCTGCACCGCGCCATCGCCGCGGTCACGGGTGAGCGATTCGTAAAGGATCCGTTCGTGCGCGGCCTTGGGATCGAGCAGCACGAGTCCGTCGTCGCTCTCGAGAATGACGAAGCGCCGCGCGAGCAGGCCGATGATGCGCAACGGCGGACCGCGATCCGGCGCACGCGCTTCCGTCGCAAGCTCGGCGGGGGTCGTCGCCGCGGACGATCCGGCAGGTGCGGTCCATTCGTCGAGTGACGGCTGGGCCGCGGTGAGCGCGGCGGCGGCGGGCCGCGTGAGCGGTGCGATCGGCGTCTGCGGTGGCGTCGCGGACCACTCTGCGGTTCGCATGATCGGTGGCGGGGTGGCAGTGGCTGCCGTGGATCGCGAAGGCGGCTTGAGCGCCTCGGTCACGGAGTGGAGGACCGCCTCGCGCAGATCGAGTGGTCGGTGGAAACGCACCTCGCGTTTCGACGGATGCACATTCACATCGACCAGGGTTGGGTCCATCGTGATCCAAAGCCAAGCGGCGGGATGCATTCCGTCGGCCACCGCGCCGCGGAACCCCTCGGCCAGTGCGCGCGAGATCACGGAGTCTTCGACTGGCCGACCGTTGAGAAACACGCATTGGTGACGACGTCCCTTGCGTGCGTGCGCCGCCGGCAGCACGAATCCGCCGACCTCGATGCCGTTCGCGCGCCTCGGGGCGAGTGCGATGAGTTCGCGTGCCAGTTCGAGGCCGATCAACTGGCGGACGCGGTCGGCGCTGCGCACGGCGGCGGGCAGGTCGAAGACGTCGCGGCCGTCGCGCCGCAGCCGGAAGCGCACCTGTGGCGCGGCCAGCGCGTGCAGCCGCAGTTGGTGTTCGATGTGTGCCGATTCGGTGGATTCCGCGCGCAGGAACTTGCGTCGCGCGGGCAGATTGTAAAACAACGCCCGGCATTCGATGGTCGTGCCGGGCGCGCATCCGGCGTCCCTCACGTCGCGCAGCGTGCCGCCATCGACGAGGATCTCCGTGCCTGCCAAGGCATCCGCCTCGCGCGTCAGCAGCCGAAAGCGCGAGACGCTCGCGATGCTCGGCACCGCCTCGCCGCGGAACCCGAGGGTGCGGATCGCCGCGAGTCCGCCCGCGTCGCGCAGCTTGCTGGTGGCGTGCCGCTCGAGCGACAGCAGCGCGTCCTCGCGCGACATGCCGCAGCCGTCGTCATCGACGCGGATGCAGGCGCTGCCGCCGCGATCGATTTCGACGCGCACCTCGCGGGCACCGGCGTCGATGCTGTTCTCGACGAGTTCCTTGACCACGGACGCCGGTCGCTCGACCACTTCACCGGCCGCGACTTGGCTGGCGAGGATCTCGGGCAGCACGCGGATCTTCGGCATCACCGCCAAGGTGGCTCCGCGACGACCGCGAGGGAAGGGGAAAGCAGCGCCGCCGGAGTTCCGCGCTCAGTGTTTCAGATCGAGCGCGCCTTTTTTCAGCGCGCAGGCATAGGCGACGAGCAGGATGCCGGCGAAGCCTGCCATGCTCAACAGCGCGGCCGGGCTTTCCGCGACCAGTTCGCGGAACTGGATCGCCCATGGATACATGAAGACGACTTCGATGTCGAAGAGCACGAAGAGCATCGCGACCAAGTAGAACTTCACCGAAATGCGCGGCGCGCCCTCGCCGATCGGCAGCATGCCGCATTCGTAGGGCGTGTCTTTGGCACCGCCGCCGCGGCCTGCCCTGCCGAAGATCACGCTGGTGGCCAGCACGGTGGCGGCAAAGCCAAGCGCGATGGCGACCTGCAGCAGGACGGGGAGGTATTCGGCGGGCATGGTGGGAAATCAGCGAAGCGGCAACGGCTTACGGGCAATGCCGGGTCATGGACAGCAAAAACCCGCGGCCCCGTGATGGAGCTGCGGGTGTTGCGGGCAGTGTGCAAAGAATCACTCCTCCTGGGCCGCCGCCTCTTGCGCGGCCGCGTAGGCGCTCGACGCCTCGTGGACGCGGGACGTGCCCTTGTATTCCTTGCCGATCTTTTCGACGAGCCCGCGGGTCACGAGGTTCTGCAGCTTTTCATAGGCGCGGAGCCGGAGCATTTCCTCGCCGCCGCTCACGGCATTGCGGAGCTTGAGGTTGGCGAAGACCTTCTCGAACAGGTCGTTGAAGGGATAGACTTTCTTGTCCGCGAGCACGTTGCACAGCTCGTCGGTGACGTGGTCCGGAAGTCGGCGGGAGAATCGGGTGCGCTTGGTGGTAATTGCCATAACGCGCGGAACATACATGCCCGGCATGAAATGGCGACTCAAAAAACGCGGAAATCCCGTCAATCCGGAATTGCCGCTCGCGCCACGGTCGGGCTGCAAGAGGGAAGCCGTGACCGAATCGTCACCAGAACCGTGCTGGCTTTGGAATTAGATTTAATATCATAACAATATCAATAAAAATTCGAAATCATTGGTTTTTTCCTGCAAATCGCAATCCTTTTTCCGGGCCTCACCAACGAATCGGTCATGCGACAATTCCGGCTTCCCTTGGCCGGCGAACCTCGTAAACTATCAGCCATGTTCGAAAGCGACAGCTCCTTGGTAGTTATCCTTTTATCGTCGATTCTTGGTGTTTCTTTGCTTCTTTTGACTACGATTCTGGGGATTTCCCGTGCTTTGGACCGATTGGAGCGGCGGCTGGCGGATCTGGGTCAGGGTGGGGTTGCCCAAGGATCGGCTCCCTCGGCGTCCGAGACGGCGGTGGGCGGGGCCTTTGAGACGTTTTTGGCAGAGGATCCGAGGCGACGTCAGCTTCCCAAAGCCGAGCAATTCGCCGAGTACCGCCGCTGGCGTCAGGAGCAGGGTTTGAACTGGTCGGGCTCCTGAGTGTTGCATGGAGGTGGATGCAGCGCGTGGTGCCGTGCGGATTTCTCACAAGCGTTCGGCATTTTTCCGTTGCAAGGGGCAGGTGGGTTTGCATTCTCGCCGCGCGGCGCTTTCCCCGGCAACCAAGAGAGGCGCATCCGGGGGATCGCGGCATTGAGGCTGAGTTTTTTTCGCACCGCATCGTCCAAGTCATGCCCAATCTTTTTCCGCGCTGGACCAATCTGTTGCCGCTCAAGATCGCCGTGTGTGTGGGCGCGACGGCCGCGGGGATCGCCCTGGCATTCAGTTATTATGCGACGCCCAAGGCGCTGACCGTTGGCTACCAGCCGTCGCAGCCGATCCCGTTTTCGCACAAGATCCACGTCGACCAGCTCGGGCTCGACTGCCGCTATTGTCATTCGTTTGTCGAGGTGTCGGGTCACTCGAACGTGCCGACGGGCAACACCTGTTGGAACTGTCACCAGCACGTGCAGCGCGACAGCCCGAAGCTCGCGCCGCTGCACCGCTCGATGGATCCGGCGTTTCCCGGTTATGACGGCAGGCCGATCGAATGGGTGCGCATCCATAAATCTCCGGACTATGTGTACTTCAATCACGCCGCGCACGTGAACCGCGGCGTGTCGTGTCAGACCTGCCACGGCGACGTGAACCGGATGGAGGTGGTGTGGCAGGACCAGCCGCACTCGATGGCCTGGTGTCTCGACTGCCACCGCGCGCCTGAGAAATTCCTGCGGCCGCTCGAGGAGGTGTACAACTTCGGGTACGACCCGTTGCAGTATCTGTCCGAGAATCCGCAGCTCGGGGTGAAGACGCCCGAGGAGCTCGGTCTCAAGCTCAAGGAGCAGTTCGACGTGAAGCCCAAGGAGAGCTGCGCGACCTGCCACCACTGATGTTCCCCCCACGGATTCCCATTTCCCGCCGTCGATCATGAGCAAACGCATCTGGCAGCATCCCGAGGTCCCCGCAGGCGAAACCACCGTCGCCTGGCGCAGCGCGGGCCAGCTCGAGGACAGCGCGGCATTCCGCGGCTGGCTCGAACGGGAATTCCCGCAGGCCGCCGCCGCCATGGACGACGACGGCGATGCCGAACAATCCCGGCGCTCGTTCCTCAAGCTGATGGGCGCGTCGACCGCGCTGGCCGGCTTCGGGATGGCCGCCTGCCGTCGGCCGGAAACCTACATCGTCCCGCACACCAAGGCGCCCGAGTGGGTGATCCCGGGCAAGGCGACCTACTATGCCTCGGCGATGCCGCGCGCGGCCGGTGCCACGCCGCTGGTGGTGACCACTTTCGAAGGTCGGCCGACCAAGCTTGGCCCGAACACGCTGCATCCGGCGGCCGCCGGCACGGACGCGTTCGCGCAGGCGTCGGTGCTCGACCTGTATTCGCCGTCGCGCTCGCGCCGTGTGATGAAATCGGGCAAGCCGGCGTCGCGTGCGGATCTCGAGGCCGCGCTCGCCGCGATGGCCGCCGACCGCTCGGCGAAAACCGGTTTCCTGTTCGGCTGTGACGTCAGTCCCACGCGCATGCGGTTGATCGCCTCGCTCAAGGAGTGGTTTCCATCGGCGCGATTCTATCAATACGAACCGCTCGCCGGCGAGTCGTTGCGGGCGCATGGCGACGGAGTGCGCGCGGTGGCCGATTTCACCAAGGCCGACCGCATTCTCTCGCTGGATTGTGATTTCGCCGGGGTGGATCCGCAGGGAGCGGTGACCCCGTTCTTCGACCGCCGCAAGCCCGAGGGCAAAGGCTACGCCGCCGGGCCCGATGCGGCGTCGATGAACCGCCTGTACATGGCCGAGTCGGCCTACTCGGTGACCGGCGGCATGGCCGATCACCGGTTGCGCGTGACGCCGTCGCAACTCGTGCTGCTCGCCGGACAAGTCGCCCGCGAACTCGGCATCCCGCTGGCCAAAGGCATCGATGAAGTGGCGAATCCGACGCTGCTCGAATGGATCGGGCCGATGATCAAGGACCTGAAAGCGCACGCCGGCAAGTCGCTGGTGCTTGCTGGATCGCGTCAGCCCGCCGCGGTGCATCACTTCGCGCTTGCGATCAACAAGGCGCTCGGCAACGTCGGCGTCGGCAAGCCGCTGCACTATCGGCAAACCGAGGCCACCGGCCTCGCATCGCTGCAGGATCTCGTCAACGACATCGGCACCAGCGCGGTCACCTCGCTGGTGATGCTCACGCCAGCCAACCCGGTGTACGACGCACCGGCCGACCTCGGATTCGCCGAGGCGCTCTCCAAGCTCGCGACCAGCATCCACCTCGGCACGCGCACGGATGCCACCGCCCATGCGGCGACCTGGCACGTCCCGGCCGCGCATTTCCTCGAGTCGTGGTCGGACGCGCGTGCGGCCGACGGCACCCTCACCGTGGTGCAGCCGATGATTCTTCCGCTCTACCCTGATTGCGTGTCGGAATTCGAGCTGTTGCTCGCGCTGCTCTCGGATGATGGCAAGCTCGTCATCGGCGGAGGCAAAGACAACGCACCGTCCTCGGCGTACACCGCGGTGCGCGACACCTTCGCGACGCTCGGCGGGGCGGGGGATGCGCCGTGGAAGCAATTTCTGCGCGACGGTTTTCTTGCGGACTCCGCGCCGACCGTGATCGATCCGGCGGTGGCTTTCACCGCCGAGGCCGATATTGCCGAAGCCAACATCGCGGCCGGCACGGCGGCGGGCACATTGCAGGTGGTCTTCGCCACCGACGCCTCGGTGTTCGACGGCCGTTGGATCGACAATGCCTGGCTCCAGGAAACCCCCGATCCGATCTCCAAACTCACGTGGGACAACGCCGCGCTCATCGCGCCGAAAACCGCCAAGGAACTCGGCATCTACGACCAGCTCATCGAGCCCGAGCCGGTCAGCAAGGTGCTCGGCGTGGAAAGCAAGTACGCCGACGTCGGGCCGGACGGTGAAGGCCTGCGCCGCACTCAGCCGATGATCGATGTCACCGTCAACGGCCGCACGCTGCGCCTGCCGGCGCTCGTTTCATTCGGTCAGGCCGAAAACACGATCATCATCCCGCTGGGCTACGGTCAGGGATTCGATCAGGACGATGAACTCGGCCGCGGTCCGGACCACGAGGCGCACGTCGGACTCGTCGGCGTGAACCGCGGATTCGACGCCTACCCGCTGCGCACGGTGGATTCGCTTTACTTCGCAGGCGGTGCCAAGGTCGCGCTCGTCGGCGCGCGCTACCCGGTTGCGCTCACTCAGGAGCACCACGCGATGTACGGCCGCGCGTTGGCCCGCGAGGTCTCGACGCTGGCCGACGACCAGAAAGGCACGTTCGCGGCCCAGCTGGCCAAAGTCAAAAAGCAGGGCAACGACTCGCACGCGCCGCCCAATCTGTATCTTTACAAACCGCAGGGCTCGGCAACCTGGAATCCCGGGCCAGACGGCAAGGCCCAAGGGTTCCTCACCGACGAACTCCACCAGTGGGGGATGTCGATCGACCTGTCCGCCTGCATGGGCTGCACCGCGTGTTCGGTCGCCTGCCAAGCGGAGAACAACATCCCGGTGGTGGGCAAACGCGAGGTCGCGCGCGGACGCGAGATGCACTGGATCCGCATGGACCGCTACTACGCCGCACAGAAGGACAACACCTTCGACGCCGACAACCCGGCGTTCGTTCCGCAGCCGGTCGCCTGCGTCCACTGCGAGTCCGCCCCGTGCGAAACGGTCTGCCCGGTCAACGCCACCGTCCACACCGAGGACGGCCTCAACGCGATGGCCTACAACCGCTGCATCGGCACCCGCTACTGCGCCAACAACTGCCCGTACAAGGCGCGGCGTTTCAATTTCTTCGACTACAACAAGCGCAACCCGCTCATCCGCCACAACCTCGAGCGCGGACCGCTCGGCGTCACGTCGGTGGGCGAGCCGCAACACCTGCAGCGCAACCCGAATGTCACCGTGCGGATGCGCGGAGTCATGGAGAAGTGCACCTACTGCGTGCAGCGGCTCAAGGACGCGGTGATCCGCCAAAAGCGCGGACAAAAACAGGAAGCGCTCGCCGCGGGCCGGCCGTCGCCGGAACTCGCCGTCACCACCGCCACGCTGCGCATCCCGGTGGACTCGGTGAAGACCGCCTGCCAGGAAGCCTGCCCGGCCGACGCCATCACCTTCGGCAACCTGCTCGACGGCGACCAGTCGGCGCTCGGCCGCAGCAAGCACATCGAGCGCAACTACGACCTACTCCACTACATCGGCACCCGTCCGCGCACCAGCTACCTGGCCCGCGTCAAGAACCCGAACCCCGCGATGCCCGACGCCCGCTTCGTCGGCAAGTCGACCATCCACATGGTCTGATTCCAGCATCCCGGATTTTCTCGATTTCAGTATCCACACATCATGGTATCCACCACCCAGACCGCTGCCGCGACGCACCCCGAGGTGAAGCTTCCGGTGCTCGAGCGCGAGAAGCTCATTCTCAACGGCCGCTCGTACCACTGGATCACCGAGCGGATCTGCGGGGTGCTTGAAAACCGCCAGCCTTTCATCTGGTGGTTGCTGTTCATTCCTTCCGCGCTCATCGCGCTGATCGGCGTGGGCGGCGGCCTGTTCCACCTCGTGTCGACCGGCGTCGGCATCTGGGGCAACACCAACCGCGTGATGTGGGGCTGGCCCATCGTCAACTTCGTGTTCTGGATCGGCATCGGCCACGCCGGCACGCTCATCTCCGCGATCCTCTTCCTCACCCGGCAGAACTGGCGCACCTCGATCAACCGCGCCGCCGAGGCGATGACGATCTTCGCGGTGATGTGCGCGGGCATCTTCCCCGCGTTCCACGTCGGCCGCGTCTGGTTCGCCTGGTTCCTCGCGCCAGTGCCTAACGCCAACGCGATCTGGCAGAACTTCAAGTCGCCGCTGCTCTGGGACGTGTTCGCCGTTTCCACTTACTTCACCGTCTCGCTGATCTTCTGGTTCCTCGGTATGGTGCCCGACCTCGCCACCATCCGCGATCGCTGCAAGCCGGGCCTGCGCAAGATCCTCTACGGGATCTTCTCGCTCGGCTGGCGCGGCGGCAACCGCCAGTGGAGCCACTACGAGATGGCCTATCTGCTGCTCGCCGCGCTGTCCACGCCGCTGGTGCTCTCGGTGCACTCGGTCGTGTCGTTCGACTTCGCCACCTCGGTCGTCCCCGGCTGGCACACCACCATCTTCCCGCCCTACTTCGTCGCCGGCGCGATCTTCGGCGGCTTCGCCATGGTGCTCACCATCATGATCCCCGCACGCTTCATCTACGGCCTGCAGGACCTGATCACGATGAAGCACATCGACAACATGGCCAAGATCATCCTGCTCACCGGCACGATGGTCGGCTATGCGTACCTGATGGAGCTGTTCGTCGCGTTCTACTCCGGCGCGATCTACGAGATGGACGCGTTCAAGTTCCGCATCGCCGGCCCCTACTGGTGGGCCTATGCCGCGATGATGTCGTGCAACGTCCTTTCGCCCCAGCTCTTCTGGTTCAAGGCGTGCCGGGAAAACCTGTGGGTCGTCATGGCCGTGGCGATGTGCGTCAACGTCGGCATGTGGTTCGAGCGCTTCGTCATCATCGTCACCACCCTCGCCCGCATGTGGCTGCCCGGCGATTGGAAGACCTTCTCGCCCACCGGCCAGGACCAACTGCTCTTCGTCGGCACCATCGGCATGTTCCTCATGCTCTTCATGCTGTTCCTGAAATTCCTGCCCTGCATCAACATCGCCGAGGTCAAGTGGACGCTGCCGCAGTCCGATCCGCACCACGACGACAAGGAGCGCCATCCGGACGCCGGCACCGTGACCGTGCCGGCTTACCAGAAGGAGCTGGTGTGACGCCGCAGAACCACCCCGAACACCGCAGCACCCTCCCGTGACGACCACCCGCAAACGAGTCTACGGTTACCTCGCCGAATTCAGCAACGCGTCCACGCTTTACAAGGCGGCGGAACAGGTGCGCGACGCCGGCTACCGCAAGTGGGACTGCTATTCGCCCTACCCGATCCACGGGCTTGACGCGGCGATGGGGATCAAGCGCTCGATCCTGCCGTGGTTCGTCTTCTTCGGCGGCGTGGCCGGCTGCGCGACCGCCTTCGCCCTGGCTTACACGACGCAGGTGGTGATTTACCCGACGGTCGTGCAGGCCAAGCCGGCCAACCTGTTCACCATCCCGGCGTTCTTCCCGGTCATGTTCGAGCTGACGATCCTGTTCTCGGGATTCACGGTGCTCTTCGGTCTGCTCGGCCTGATCCAGTTGCCCCGCCTCAACCACCCGCTGTTCGCCAGCCGCCAGTTCCACCGCGCCACCGACGACGCGTTCTTCATTGCCATCGAGGCGCGCGACCCGCGGTTCAGCCCGGAGAAGACGCGCGAGCTGCTCGCCGGCATCGGCGGCGACAACATCGAACTGGTCGAAGAGGACGACCGCTGAGCCCCTCACCCGCCACCCCAATCCCTCCCCACCACCGATGCGCTATTTCTTCCTCGCCTACGCGCTCGTCGCGCTGCTTGTGGTCGGCATCTTCGGATTCCGCGGACAGAAGTTCACCAAGCCGCCGGTGCGCGTGTTCGCCGACATGGACGAGCAGGACAAGCTCAAGGCGCAGAAGCCCTCCGGGTTTTTCGCCGACGGCATGGGCGACCGCCTGCCGGTGGCGCAGACGCAGCCGCGCGGGTTCAACCCGGACGGCAGTCCCGCGATCGGCGGCATCCCGGAATACGAGTTCGGCGGGCTCACCGGTTACTACCACACCGGCCACATCGGCGATCACTACGGCTCGGGCATGCCGGAGGAACTCGGTCTCACCGAAGCGAATGCCGGCGAGTTGATCCGCCGCGGCCGCGAGCGCTACGGCATCTATTGCGCGGTTTGCCACGGTGCATCGGGCGACGGCAACGGCATCACCGCCGCCTACGGCGTGCCGGTGGCCGCCAATCCGAATGCCAAACTCAACGCGATCTCGCCCGAGACCTATCCCGACGGACGCCTCTTCGAGGTGATCACCGCGGGCAAGGGTCAGATGAGCGGCTACGGCGCGAACATCCCGGTGCGCGACCGCTGGGCGATCATCGCCTGGATCCGCACGCTGCAGGCCGCCAAGGCATCCCCCCGTTGATTCCCCCTTTTTCCACGATCCGCCATGGGCCACTCCCACGTCACCTCCGCAGACATCGCCATCCACGGCGACCACCTCGACACTTCGAAGGTCTCGAAGGTGAAGTCGGTCGCGTTCGCCGTCGCGGTGCTCGGCACCGTTGCGAGCGTCTATCTCCTGTTCTTCGGACCGGAGAAGACGCGCGGCACCTACGCCTACTCCTGGTTGTTCGCGTTCTACCTCTTTTTCACGCTCTCCATCGGCGGGGTGTTCTGGACCCTGCTCCACAACGTGATCAACGCCAGCTGGGGCATCTCGGTGCGTCGTGTCTTTGAAAACCTCGGATCGACCTACCCCTGGGTGTTCCTGTTCTCGCTGCCGCTGTTCTTCCCGCAGGTCCAGCAGTACCTCTACGAGTGGATGAACATCCACCGCGACGCGCACGGATCGGTCAAGGAGCACCTGCACCACGCCGACCACCTGCTCTACAACAAGCACTGGTTCATGAACCTGCCGTTCTGGTACGGCCGCGGGATTTTCTATTTCATCGGCATCACGCTGGTGATCATCGGCCTGCGCCGGCTCTCCACCGCGCAGGACACCGATCCGAATCCCGGCACCGGCCGGCTGCTGCGCGCGAGGTTCCACTCGACCTACACGATGGTGGTGTTCGCGCTGACGATCACCTTCACCGGTTTTGATTTCCTGATGGGGCTCGACTACAAGTGGTTCTCGACAATGTGGGGCGTCTACTTGTTCGCCGGCACGGCGCTCAACTCGATGGCGGTGATCATCCTCGTCACCGCCTGGCTCAAGGGGCGCGGGCACCTGCGTCACGTCACCGGGCCCGAGCACTTCCACATCATGGGCAAGCTGCTCTTCGCCTTCACCGTCTTCTGGGCCTACATCGCGTTCTCGCAGTTCTTCCTCATCTGGTACGCGGGCATCACCGAGGAAACCTCGTATTTCCTCATCCGCAACACCGGCAACTGGAATACCGCGATGATCGCGCTGGTCTTCGGCCACTTCGTCGTCCCCTTCGTCGTCCTGCTGCAGGCATGGCTCAAGAAGAACCCGCGCACGCTCTCGTTCATGGCCGCCTACACGCTGGCGATGCACGTGCTCGACCACTACTTGATCACCATCCCGGAGCGCGGCATTTCGCTGGGCAACATCCGGCCGGAGGTCTTCGGCGACATCCAGGTTGCGATTCCCGGGGCCTTCTGGGGCGACCTCCTCGCCTTCGCCACCATCGGCTCGGCCTTCCTGTTCTTCCTGATCCGCGCGCTCGGCCAGCACTCGCTCTACCCGAACCGCGATCCGCGGCTCCTCGAGTCCGCCAACCTCTCGAACTGACCCGTCCCCCGCCACCGCATGGACCCCACCCGCGACAACCCGCTGCTCCGATTCACCGCCTTCTGGTGGGGACTCATTGCGTTCCTCGTCTTCGCCGCGTTGCTCGCCGCGATCTGGATGTTCCAGCGCGACGAACCGCAATCGCTCGAGGATGCGGCGGCCAAGGTGCGTTACGAACGCAAGGCGATGCTCGATGCGGAACAAGCGGCCATCCTCGACCCGGCCGCCATCGAGGCCGCCATCCCGCGCGTCGCCGCGGAAATCGCCGCGGCAACACCCGCCGCCGTCGTCCGGCCGGACCAGGTCGTGCCCGGCTCGGAAACCTCCAAGCGACTCGCCGAGGCGCCGGCCGCGGATTTCTCGGCCGTGGATGCCGCGCCGGCGACCGACGAACCAATCGATCCCGCGGTCATGGAGATCGGCAAGGTGCAGTTCATGGTGTGTGCCGCGTGTCACGGACAAGAAGGCCAAGGTGGGCCGATCGCGCCACCGCTCGCCGGATCGGAGTGGGTCACCGGACCGGTTTCCAACCTGATCCGCATCCAGTTGCGCGGTCTTGAGGGACCGATCACGGTGGCGGGCAAGGAATACAATTTCCCGGCGGGCATGGCAGCGATGGCGTATCAGACCGACGAGCAGATCGCCGCAGTGCTCACCTACGTCCGCAACAGCTTCGGCAACCAAGCCCCGGCGGTGAAGCCCGCACAGGTCGCCGCGCTCCGAGATGAAGTCGGCAAGCCGATGCTCAAGCAGGCCGACCTCGTGAAACCCTGATCTCCACGCATTCCCTCCCGTTCCTCCGCGATGTCCTCCGTCACCCCCGCCACTCCCGTGCAAGACGCGCTCCTGCGAGCGGAGATCGATCGATCGCTGCGCCATCCGGTGATGTTCTTCCTCACCAGCGGCGCGGCGTGGTTGGCGGTATCGATCCTGCTCGGCGTGATCGCCTCGACCAAGACACATCACCCGGAGTTTCTCGCCGACGTCTCATGGCTCACCTACGGCCGCGTGTTTCCGGCGCACATGAACGCGCTCATCTACGGCTGGGGCATGCAGGCGGCCTTCGCCGGGATCATCTGGCTCATGGCGCGCCTGTCGCGCAAGCCGTGCACGGCCGCGGGCACCATCCTCACCGCCGGCCACGTCTGGAACCTCGGCGTTTCGCTGGGGATTCTCGGCATCCTCGCCGGTCACGGTACCGGGATGCCCTGGCTCGACTTCCCTGCATTCGCCTGGCCGGTCCTGCTCGCCGCTTACTCGGCGATCGTCGTCTGGTCGTTCATCCAGTTCCGCGTGCGCCCCGAAGGCCACGTCTTCATCTCGCAGTGGTACCTGCTCGCCGCGATGCTTTGGTTCCCGTGGATCTACATCACTGCGAACACCTTGCTGCACTGCCTGCCCGGCCATCCCTTGATGGCCGCCGGCAGCATCGCCTGGTTCCGCTCGG
>VHCM01000032.1 GCA_016871685.1 Verrucomicrobiota bacterium | reverse complement strand
AAAATCAAGGAAGTACCCCGGCTTGGATTCGAACCAAGGACCAATTGATTAAGAGTCAACTGCTCTACCAACTGAGCTACCGAGGCATGGGATCGTGGCGGACAACGCCGCCGACGGACTTTGAGATTAATGCGCTTGCGGCGGATCGGCAACCCGAAACTGCGGGGGGATCACACGGCGTCGTCGGGACGCGGCGGGCGCCCTTCCTTGTGCCGGAGATCCTTCGCGGCACCGAGGAAGACCGCGTCTTCGCCGATGTTGACGGCGAGGTCGCCGACGCGTTCGAGCGAGCGAAGCACGAGAATCAGGTGCAGGTAGTCCTGTCCTCGTCCGGTGGACTCCTCGATGCGCGAGCCGAAGCTGGCGGTGGCCTGCTTGTAGAGACGGTCGAGTTCCTTGTCGCGGTTGTGGAGGTCCGATCCGAGCTGGACGTTCTGGTCGTTGTAGGCGGTGACCGCGTCGCGGAGCAGTTGGTCGGCCATGGTGTAGATCGGCTCGATCAGCGAGGCGTCGGGCATCTCTGGTCCGCCGCTGATCTTGCGCGCGCGTTTGGCGATGTTGGTGGCGTGGTCGGAGATCCGCTCGAGGTTCATCGAGATCTTCATCGACGAGACGACGAGTCGCAGGTCGGTGGCCATCGGATGGAAGCGCACGAGGATCTGCATGCCGAGTTGGTCGATGTGGCGTTCGTGCTCGTCCACCTCGTCGTCTTCGGCGATCACCGCATTGGCCAGTTCCTCGTTGCGGTCGAGCAGGGCGCGCACGGCGCGTTCGAGGTTGTGGCGGGCCTTGCCGGCCATTTCGAGCACCTCGCCGCGCAGCGAGCGGATGGCTTCATCGAAATCGTGCAGGATGTGTGGCGATTCCATGGAGGTTTTGGTGGGTCGGGTTTGGGGAAATCAGCTTGTTTTCCGATGCCGCGGGCGTCGAGCAAAACCGGGGGTGGCCGGCCTTGAGTGATCGCGTGGGTCCGGCGGCCTCAGCCGAACCTGCCGGTGATGTAGTCCTCGGTTTGTTTGCGGGCGGGGTTGCTGAAGAGGGTTGGGGTCGGACCGGACTCGACGAGCGATCCGAGATAGAAGAACGCGGTGAGGTCGGACACGCGCGACGCCTGCTGCATGTTGTGGGTGACGATGACGATGGTGTAGGTTTCGCGCAGCGCGCGGATGAGTTCCTCGACCTTGGCGGTGGCGATGGGATCGAGGGCCGAGCAGGGTTCGTCCATCAGGATGATGTCCGGTTTCACCGCGATCGCGCGGGCGATGCACAGGCGCTGTTGCTGTCCGCCGGAGAGCGCGTACGCGCTTTCGTGCAGCCGGTCCCGGACCTCGTCCCACAATGCCGCGCCGCGCAGCGCTTCCTCGACCACGGCATCGAGCGTGTCGCGGCCGCGCACCCCTGCCAGGCGTGGGCCATAGGCGACGTTTTCGTAGATGCTGCGCGGGAACGGGTTGGATTTCTGGAACACCATGCCGATGCGTCGACGCAGCTCGACCGGATCGACCTCGGGCGCATGGATCTCGACGCCGTCGATCCAGACGCCGCCGCGGCTGACGCGCGCGCCAGGGACGAAGTCGTTCATCCGGTTGAAGCAGCGCAGCAGGGTGGATTTGCCGCAGCCGGAGGGGCCGATGAACGCGGTGATCCTGCCGCGCGGAATGGAGAGCGTGATGTCCGAGAGCGCGACGGTGGAGCCGTAGCGGAACTCGAGTCCGCGCACGTCGATGGCGGTCGGGGGTGAGTCGCTCGCGGAGGTCATGGGATCAACTGAAGCGGCCGGTGATGTACTCCTCGGTCCTGGCTTCCGACGGGTTGGAGAAGATTTTCATGGTATCGGCATGCTCGACGAGCGTGCCCATGTAGAGGAAGGCGGTGCGGTCCGAGCAGCGGGCGGCCTGTTCCATGTTGTGGGTGACGATGACGATGGTGTAGCGCTGCTTGAGGCTGGTGATGAGTTCCTCGATCTTGAGGGTGGCCGTCGGATCGAGGGCGGCGCAGGGTTCGTCCATGAGCAGGATCTCCGGCTGGTTGGCGATCGCACGGGCGATGCACAGCCGTTGTTGCTGGCCGCCGGAGAGGCCGAACGCGCTTTCGTGCAGCCGGTCCTTGACCTCTTCCCACAGCGCGGCCGCGCGAAGCGAGCGTTCGACGCATTCGTCGAGTTCGGCGCGCTTCGACCGGCCGGCGACGCGCAGGCTGAAGACGACATTCTCGTAGATCGATTTGGCGAACGGGTTGTATTTCTGGAACACCATGCCGACGCGCTTGCGCAGCGAGATCACCTCGACCGCGGGGTCGTAGAGGCTGGTGCCGCCGATACGGATGTCCCCTTCGTGGCGCACGCCCTCGATGAGGTCGTTCATGCGGTTGAGGTTGCGCAGCAAGGTGGACTTGCCGCAGCCCGACGGGCCGATGAGCGCGGTGACCTGGTGTTCCGGAATCGCCAGATCAATCTTGGAAAGCGCCTGTTTTTCCCCGTAGAAAAAGCTGAACTGCTCGACGCGGATGAAGTCCGCGCGGGTCGGCGCGGTCCGCTTGGTGCTGGATTCGGAATCGGTGGCGGTGGTTGGCACGGGATTCAGAAGCTGCTGGTGGCGAAGCGTTTGCGGATCCGGTTGCGAATCAGGATGGCGGCGAGGTTGAGGATCACCACCACGAGGATGAGCAGCAAGGCGGTGGCGAAGACCATCGGCTTGGCGGCCTCGGCATCGGGTGATTGGAAGCCGAGGTCGTAGATGTGGAACCCGAGGTGCATGAACTTGCGCTCCGGGTGGATGAATGGCGCGATAGTGTCGACCGGCAGCGAGGGTGCGAGCTTGACCACGCCGACGAGCATGAGCGGCGCGACCTCACCCGCGCCGCGGGCCATGGCGAGGATGATGCCGGTGAGGATGCCCGGCAGCGAGGCTGGAAGCACGACGCGCTGGATCATCTGCCATTTCGATGCTCCGCAGGCGAGCGCTGCCTCGCGCACGCCGCGCGGCACCGCGCCAAGCGCCTCCTCGGTGGCGACGATGAGCACCGGCAGCGTGAGCAGTGCAAGCGTGAGCGAGGCCCACAGGATGCCTGGCGTGCCGAAGGTCGGCGTCGGCAGGCGGTCGGCGTACAGGCTGCGGTCGACGAAGCCGCCGACGAAATAGACGAAGAACGCGAGACCGAAGACGCCGAAGACGATCGACGGGACGCCGGCGAGATTGTTGACGCACACGCGCACGATGCGGACGAGCAGGCCTTGTCTGGCGTATTCGCGCAGATAGATGGCGGCGATCACACCGAACGGAGTGACGAACAGACTCATGACCAGCGTCATCACCACCGTGCCGAAGATCGCGGGAAAAACACCACCCTCGGTATTCGCCTCGCGCGGGTTTTCCACGAGGAATTTCCAAACACGCCGGAGCGTTTCGCCGAGGCGTCCGGTCCATCCGGCTTGGTTGGGAGCGAACACATCGAGCAAGTCGCCGGTGGCCATGCGGAGTTCGCGGTCGTCGGCGGTGACTCCAACGAACGTGGCGGCGCTCAATTGGCTGCGGATGCGCAGTGCTTCCGCCCGCAGTTTTTCGAAGCGCGCTTCGAGCGCCACCCGCCTTGGAGCCGCTTCCTGCGTCGCGACGGTTCCGCCGCGTTGCGCGCGGTCGAGCGCCTCCAGTTCGCGGCTGACCGCACCGATGTCGCGCCGCTCGACGCGCAGCAGTTGCTTGCGGAGGCGGCGACCTTCGTCGAGCAGGCGCTCGAGTTCGTTTGCGAATGCCGGATCCTCCGCGGCGACGCGGGTGCCGCCGGTTTCGAGGGCGACGGCCTCGACGATTGCCGGCCCGTACTCGAGTCGCTCGAGCACGAGCATCGACTCCGGTCGCGTGGTCGCGGTGATGTCCTTGCGATCGAGATAGACGAATGCCTCGCCGCTCAGATCGCGATTGCCGCGGAAGATCTGGATTTGCTGGTGCAACGTGCCGTCTGTGGCGCGACGCTCGTTTTCCTGAGTGATGATTCCAGCGATGACCGTGGTCGCGCTGTCTTGCCGAATCTCGATGCGCTCGACGGACCGCGGCCAGAACGAGGCGGCACCCTTGACGAGGATCAGCACGAAGAGGCCGAGTGCCATCAGTACGCCCAGGGTGAGGCCCGCAGCGGTGAGCCAGACCCACGGTTCGCCCTGCCGCGAGCGTCCGGTGGTGGCGAAGGGACCGGCCCCGATGTGGTGTGGCGCATCCATCAGACGATCCGGTTTCGTTCGCGCAGCCGCTGGCGGAGCAGTTCGGCCGCGGTGTTCATCACGAAAGTCATCGCGAAGAGGACGACCGCACCGAGGAACAGCGCGCGGTAGTGGGTGGAGCCAACGGAAGCTTCGGGAAGCTCGACCGCGATGTTGGCCGAGAGCGTGCGCATGCCGTTGAAGAGGTTCCACTCGGTGATCGGCGTATTGCCGGTGGCCATCACCATGATCATGGTTTCGCCGACAGCGCGGCCAAACCCGATCATCAGCGCCGAGAAGATGCCGGCCGAGGCGACGGGCAGCAGGATGGTGCGGACGACGTGCCAGCGGCTGGCTCCGAGCGCGGCCGCCGCCGAGGTGAGCGGCCTAGGCACGTTGGACAGCGCGTCTTCGGCGATGGTGAAGATCACCGGGATCACCGCGAACCCCATCATGAATCCGAGCACCAGCGAGTTGCGCTGTTCGAATGCGGTGCCGGTTGCCTGTGGCCACCACAGCCTGAAGTCGGCGATGGTCCCGCCGGTGGCGGGGTCGGTGCAGGTGAAGCACCAAGACTCAACGAGTGGCCCGGCGATCCAGCCGGTCCAACCGGCCAGGGCGAGCACCGGCAGCACCAGCCACCATTCGCTGCCGGGAGCGATGCGGTTGCGCACGCGGATCGGCAATCGGCACCAGAGGAATCCGGCGGCAAGTGCGGTGAGCGGCAGCAGCACGAGGATGGCGAGCACCGAAGGCACCCGCGTCTCGAGAATCGGTGCCAGCCAGAGTCCGGCGAGGAATCCGAGGACGACCGATGGCAGCGAGGCCATGATCTCCATGAGCGGCTTGATCACGCGCTTGAATTCCTGCGGCAGGAACGCGGCGGAGAACACCGCGGCGAGCAGCGCGACGGGCACCGAGAACAGCATGGCGTAGGCCGTGCCCTTGAGCGAACCGAAGATGAGCGGCATCATCGAAAACTTCGGTTCGAAATCATCGGAGCCGCCGGTCGACTGCCATTGCCACACCGGTCCGGATCCGCCTTCGTACCAGACCTTGCCGAAGAAGGCGCGCCATCCCGCTTCGGGATGTGGGTCGTGCACGTGGAAGCGCCGCAATCCGCCTCGGGCATCCGCGACGAGGAAGTGCTCGCCCTTCGCATCCATCACCGCGAGCGCGGGATCGATGCCCACTTCGCCCTCCCAGCGCGTGTCGCCCGACGTGCTGTGACGCAGCGCAACACCGCCGTCGTCGTCGCTGGTGAGGAAGGTCCGGTTGCGTTGGCTGGAGGCGAACACCGGCACCGCATCGCCGAGTGCGGGAAACGATTTCGTTCTTCCGAACAGGCGCTCCGCATCCTCGGAGCCGCGGAAGAGACTCCATTGTTCCTGAATGCCGCCCGGCCCGGTGAGGATCGCCGACACGCCGCCAAAGAGGAAATCCATCGAGAGCGGCACACTGTCGGCGAAGGGCTCGAAGGTCTGGCGCAGGCTCACCCCGCCGGCGTCGGCGAGCAAGTAGCGAACCCCGCCGTCGGCACAGGCGATCAATGCCGCCATCCCGTTCTGCGACGCGCGAAGCAAACGCGCCTCGGAGCCGAGCAGCGGCGTGACGTCGTGCTCACCGAGCAGAGTGAGCTTGCCCTTGCCGACCAGCCCACGCTTCATGCTGAGCCGCAGGATCGCCACGTTGGCCGATGCACCTTCGCCGCGCTTGACCGCGACCAGGCGTGTCGCGCCCGAGTCGCCATCACTCACCGCGGTCACGCTACCGCTGCCGTGTTCGAGACGGAACCATGGTTCGCTTTCAACGCGCGGCACCACCTCAAATCCGCCGGAGTCGTCGGCTTTCCGCTCGAAGCGCACGACGAACGAGCCGACGCGTCCGTTGGCCGTGCCGACCGCGACCCGCGCTCGCACCGGATCGAACGAGCAGGCGGTGACCTCGGCATCCTCGAAGCCGGCGAGCGAGTGCTCGTGACGGACACCGGTGGCGATCTCCGTGAAGTGGACGGTGGACCCGCCGTGATAGGAGAACGCGGTGGTGCCCCATTCATCGACGCCGAGCACCTTCGCGTCCGGCGGCAGTTGCGCCGATCCCGCCTCGGCCACCGTGGCCCCGCGAAACAAAGGCACCACTTCCTTGGCGACGAAATACAGGATGCCGAAGACCGCAAGGATCACCGCGATGCCGCCGCAGCGGATCAGCCATCCCATCAGGCGATCGAACCACAGCGTCGCGCGTGACACCTCGAAGCGGCGTGGGTCGGGCGCGTCAAAGGTCTCCTGCATCGGCGGTCGGACGTTACATCAACACGTTCCGTCGTCAGGCTAGGACGGGGCGAGCCCGGCGGGCAAGCCCCGCGTCGCGGATCGTGTGTGACGTCGTGGTCACACAGCCGTTCAGCGCGAGAGCGAGTCGATCACCTCTGCGGCCACCTCGGCCGGCAACGGATAGTATCCGTCTTTTTCGACGATGGTCTGGCCTTCCTTGGACAACACGAACTTGAGGAACTCGAGCGTGAGCGTGTCGAGCGGACTGCCGGGTTTCTTGTTCACGTACACCAGCAGGAAACGGGCCAGCGGGTAGTCGCCGCTCAACGCGTTGTCGTAGGTCGCCTCGTAAAACACCCCATCGTCCCCGGCAAGCGGCAGTGCGCGCACACCCGACGTGCGGTAGCCGACGCCCGAATACCCGATCGCGTAAGGATCCGCGCCGATGCCCTGCACCACTGCCGACGAACCGGGCTGCTCCTTGACCGTGGGCTTGAAGTCGCCCTTGCTCAACGCGTGCTCCTGGAAAAACCCGTAGGTGCCCGAGGCCGAATTGCGCCCGAACAGCGAGATCGGCCGACCTTTCCACGCGTCAAGTCCGAGCTGACCCCACTCGGTGATGTCGTCGCCGCCTTTTTTGCGGGTCTTGGAAAACAACGAGTCCACTTGCTTCATGGTGATGCCCTTGAGCGGGTTGTCCTTGTGCGCGAACACGGCCAGCGCATCGATCGCAAGGCGCACCTCGGTGGGCTTGTAGCCATGACGTTTTTCGAACGCGTCGATCTCCTCCGCCTTCATCGGCCGACTCATCGGGCCGATCTGCGCGGTGCCCTCGATGAGCGCCGGCGGCGCCGTCGAGCTGCCTTTGCCCTCGATCTGGATGTTGACGTTGGGATACACTTTTTTGAATCCCTCGGCCCACAGCGTCATCTGGTTGTTCAAGGTGTCCGACCCGATCGAGTTCAGGTTGCCGGTCACGCCGCTCACCGCCGCGTAGGCCGGCAGTGCGGGGTCAAGGTGGGATTCGGAGGCCGTGGCCAAGGAACCGACGCAAAGAGCGGCGGCAACGAGGGTGGGAATGGACGGTTTCATGGAAGTTCGGTGCTGGATTGGAATCGACGCCCGCGGGCGACACTACAACCCATCGCGACCACGCTCGTTTCCGCAAAGGATCCTTGCGTGACAATTCCGTCACACAAAGGAAGTTTTCACGTCCGCCCATCTGAAGATTTCGTCAGATCCGCCGCGGCAAGCGCTGGCTCAATCCCATCCACAACATCCACTCAACATCCATGAAATCCCGCATTTTCCTACTCCTCATCAACAGCAGCCTCGTCGGCCACACGATCGCGGGCTCGATCACCGCCGACACCGGCACCGCGCCCGACTGGTGTGGCTGGCTGGGCGGCAAGCCCGGACTCCTCCACAAGGATTCCAATCACCCGTGGATCCAGTCGCTGCAACTGGAAGGAAGGTTTCAATATCAAATCGGATACGTTGATGGCGAGGGCACCGACGGAGTGGATTTCCATGAGGATTACGATGATTACCGTCGATTTCGTTTGGGGTTGAAGTCGGCGTTTCTCGACGTGCTGGATGCCAAGGTCGCGGTCGATCTGGTGGACGACAACCGCTTTCGTGGTGAGGAGCTCGATTGGGGGTTCGCCGGTTTTGACGAGGCGTGGCTTGGGCTCGACATCGGCAAGGCGTTCGGCACCGGACCGTTCGACAGTGTGAAACTCAGCTATGGCCGCCACAAGTTCGTCATTGGTAACGAGGCGCACACCTCGTCGGCGCGTTTGCTTACCGTCGAGCGTTCGGCGCTTTCCAACAAGGTGTACGAGAGTGCGCGTCCGACCGGAGCGTTGCTTGCCGCGGACGCCGGCCGTTGGTCGTTCAGCACTGCGGCCTTCTCCTCCACCGAAGATGGAGCGGACAACGAGTCGCTCAGCGGCTGGCAGGATGGCGTGATCTGGTACGGCGGTGCCGAATATGAAATCGACGAGCGGTGGAAAGTCGGCGCGGATTTCGTATGGAACGATGCCGATGCGGTGGATGAGGATTCAATCCTGTCCTACCGCTGGGCCACGTCGTTGCACGCCACCTACGACGCGGGCCGCTGGGGGGTGATCGGCGACGTGATCGTCGGCGATAACGGCGGATCAGCGATGCATGGCAACAACGACAGGCGCGGTGGTTTCCACGGCTTCATGGTGATGCCCTATCAGTGGATCATCGACAAGAAGCTCCAGTGGGTGGGCCAGTACCAATATGCGGGTGCCGACTCGCCGGAGGGCGTCCGCGTGAATTCACGCTACGGGCGTGCCGATGGGATCGGCGACGTGAACGACGGGCGCGGCGACTCGCATCATTCGCTTTACACCGGACTCAACTGGCATTTGTGCGATCACTTCGCGAAAGTGCAGGCCGGAGTCGAGTGGCAGACGATGGACACGCCCGACGGCAGCTTCGACACGCTCACCTGGCTGCTCGCATTGCGCACGAGTTTCTGAATGCATCACGCTTTGCGTGAAAAAACAAAAACCACCGGAGCCATGCGACTCCGGTGGTTTTGTTGACAGACAAGCGTTGGCTTCGTGCGATCAGCCCGCGTTGGCCGGCTCGGCATCCGCGGCTTGTTGCTCGCGCAGCCAGGCGCGCCGCGACATCTTCACGCGGCCCTTCTCGTCGACTCCGAGGCATTTGGCGGTGACGATCTCGCCTCTCTTGACGACATCCTCGACCTTTTCGGTGCGGCCTTCGGCCAGCTCCGAGATGTGGATCAGGCCGTCCTTGCCGGGAAGCACTTCCATGAACGCGCCGAACGCGGTCACGGACACCACCTTGCCGGTGTAGATCTTGCCCACCTCGATCTCGGCGAACATGCGGTCGATCATCTCTTTGGCACGATCGAGCCCTTGTTGCTTGGATGCGTAGATGTGCACCGTGCCGTCGTCCTCGATGTTGATCTCGGCGCCCGACTCGGCCTGGATGCCCTTGATGTTCTTGCCGCCGGGGCCGATCAGCTCGCCGATGCGGTCGGCGGGGATCTTGAGGCTCACGATGCGGGGAGCATGCGGGCTGAGTTCGGCCGGCTCGGCGATCGCTTCGGCCATCTTGTTGAGGATGGTGCCGCGCGCTTCCTTGGCGATGCGGACGGCCTCTTCGAGAATGGCAAGCGGCAGGCCGGGCAGCTTGAGATCGAGCTGGTAGCCGGTGACGCCGTGGCTGGTGCCGCAGAGTTTGAAGTCCATGTCGCCGTAGAAGTCCTCGGAGCCGATGATGTCGAGCAGGCACTTGTGTCGCGCGAGCGCGCCCTCGTCGCTCCACTCGGTGACCAAGCCGACGGAGATGCCCGCCACGGGGCGGATGAGCGGCACGCCGGCGCTGAGCAGCGACATCGTGCCCGAGCAAACCGAGGCCATCGAGGTCGAGCCGTTCGACTCGGTGACTTCCGAAGAAACGCGGATCGCGTACGGAAAGTCCTCGACGGCGGGAATCACCGGCTCGATCGAGCGTTCGGCGAGCGCACCGTGGCCGATCTCGCGGCGGTTGATCCCGCCCATCCGTCCGGTCTCGCCCACCGAGAACGGCGGGAAGTTGTAGTGGAGGATGAAGCGCTTCTCGCTTTCGCCACCGGCGTAGTTGTCCATGTGCTGCTTTTCATCGGCCGGCGCGAGCGTGGTGATCGCCAACGCCTGCGTCTCGCCGCGGGCGAAGATCGCCGATCCGTGAACGCGCGGCAGCGGGCTGCTCTCGGCGTAGAGTGTGCGGAGATCGCCGGGCTTGCGTCCGTCGGCACGCACTCCCTTCTCCATGATCGAGATGCGGAACGCCTTTTTCTGCAGATACTCGAACGCCTGCTCGACATCGAAGTCGGTGGCATCCGGCGCGCGCTCCTTGATCGCGGCTTCGACTTCGTCGCGAAGCGCGCCGACTTTTTTCGCGCGTTCGGTCTTGGTCGGCGCATAGATCGCCGACTCGATCCGGCTGCCCGCAATTTCGTAGGCGATCTCGAGCAAATGGTCCTTGGCGAGCACCGTTGTGAACTCGCGCTTCGCCTTTCCGGCGAGCCTCACCAGCTCTTCCTGCACGGCGATGATCTTCTGCACGGCCTGCTGCGCATGATGGAGCGCCTGGACGAAATCCTCCTCCGGCAACTCGTCGGCCTGACCTTCGATCATGATCACATCGGTCTTGTTGCCGACGTAGATCAAGTCGAGATCGCTCAATTCCCGCTGCTCGTGCGTCGGGTTGATCACAAACGCTCCGTCGACACGGCCGACACGCACGGCACCGATCGGTCCGGCGAACGGGATGTCCGAAAGGCACAGCGCAGCGGACGCTCCGTTCATCGCCAGCACGTCGGCGTCGTTCTCGCCGTCCGCGCTCAGCAGGATCGCGATGATCTGGGTGTCGTAGAAGTAGCCCTTGGGAAACAACGGCCGCAGCGGACGATCGGTCATGCGGCAGGTGAGGATTTCCTTTTCGGTGGGACGTCCCTCGCGCTTGAAGTAGCCGCCCGGAAACACACCGGCGGCCGAGGCCTTCTCCTTGTATTCGACCGAGAGCGGGAACCAGCTCTGGCCGGGCTTGATTTTCGTGGCGGACACGGCGGTGACCAGGATGATGGTGTCGCCGCAGCGGACCGTCACCGCGCCGTCGGCGAGTTTGGCAAGTTTGCCGGTTTCGAACGTCATCGGATTCGTGCCGACCTCGCTCGTCAGGGTGTGGATATTCATATTCGTTCTTCTTTCTTTCTTCTGTTCGTTGCCTTCAGTCCGCGTCGCAGGATTGCGGCGCGGTCGTTCATGGTTTCCGGACCGGATGCCAGTCGTCATACGCTGACGCGGGCATGGGTGTCGGTCCGCGGCCGGTGCGGGATGCACCTGCCGTTTCGCGCGACAGCCACGAGGGAATCTCGTGGCTGTCATGGAAAAATCGGTTCAGTGGCGGAGTCCCAGGCCTTGGATGACCTGCTGGTATTTCTCCTGGGATCCCTTGCGGATGTAGTCGAGCAGCTTGCGGCGCTGGGCGACGAGGGTCAGGAGTCCGCGGCGCGAGGAAAAATCCTTGCGGTGAAGGTGGAGGTGCTCGGTGAGGTGCTGGATGCGCTGGGTGAGCAGGGCCACTTGGTAGGGGGCGCTGCCAGTGTCGCCCTCGTGGAGTTGGTAGTCTTTCAGGTTGATTTCGTTGGTACTCATGGGGGTGGGGGATGGGGTCAGCCGAAGCCGAACCGTCCTACGTTTGGGGTGGGGGGTGGTTTTAGGGGGAGCCGGCTTGAAAGGCAAGACGATTCGGGATCGTTGCTCGAATTTCCAAGCACCGCGTCCTGCGGTGCGTCCTCTGCCGGAGGTGAGCTGCTGCGGAGTGGATGTCCTTTTGATTTGGCCCGGCCCTTTCTTTCTGAATTTTCGAGGGATATCGGGCGTTTTTGGCGTTTTTTGGGATGTGCTGATTGATAAAGGGACAGACCTTTTATCAACATTGCCCCACCCGGACCTTCAATCTCCAATAAAAGGTCTGTCCCTTTATGGGTGCCTTTATGGGTGTGCGGGGCAGGGGGCAGCCCCGGATTTTTCCTGGCAGACGGGGGTTCCCACACCGCCTGCCAGCGGTTATGACGCGTGCGCGCCGATGTCCGTCAAAGCGACAGGGAAGGTGAGCCTCGCCGTGATGGCCAGCCGGGTGCTCGGACTGGCGCGCGAGATGTTGTTTGCGGGTCTCTTCGGTGGCAGCCGCTGGATGGATTGTTATTATCTCGCATTCAAGGTGCCCAATCTCCTGCGCGACCTGTTTGCCGAGGGGGCTTTGTCGCAGGCGTTCGTCACGACGTTTTCGAAAAAACTCAAGGCGGGCGAGACCCGCGAGGCGTGGGCTCTGGCGAACAAGATCACCACGCTGGCGGCGGTGTTCATGGGGGTGGTGACGCTTGTGGGCATCTGGATCTCGCCGTGGATCGTCGAATTGCTCACCTCGTTTGCACGCGTCGGCGGCGCGCCGCGGGCGTATGCGCCGGAGGAAATCGCGTTCACGGTCACCTTGGTGCGGATCATGTATCCGTTCATCCTGCTGGTGTCGCTGGCGGCGTTGGCGATGGGCATCCTCAACGCGCGCGACGTGTTCGGCATGCCCGCGTTGTCGTCGTGTTTTTTCAACCTCGCGTCGATGGCTTCGGGTGCGGCGCTCGGCTGGTGGATGGATCCGGAATGGGGAAAGGACAGTCTGGTCGGGTTCGCGATCGGGGTGGTGGTCGGCGGCGTGGCCCAGCTCGTCTGCCAGTTTCCCGCGCTGCGCCGCGCGGGCCATCGGTTTGTGATGGATTTCCGCTGGAGGGATTCCGGCGTGCGCAAGGTGCTCGGGCTGATGGGACCTGCGGTGATCGCGGCCTCGGTGGTGCAGGTGAACGTGCTGGTCAACGCGATGTTCGCCTACGGGGTCGGCGAAGGTGCGGTGAGCTGGCTGAGTTACGCGTTCCGGTTGATGCAGTTGCCCATCGGTGTGTTCGGCGTGGCGGTGGCCACCGTGACGCTGCCGGCGATGTCGCGCGCGGCGACCGCAGGGATGGGTCCGGAATTCAAGCAAACCCTGGGCGACGGGCTGCGGTTGGTGGCCTTCCTCGTGCTGCCATCGATGATCGGGCTCGTCGTGCTCGCGCAACCCATCGTGAGCGTGCTGTACGAACGCGGGGCCTTTGATGCGGCCGATCGTGTGCGAACCGCGGCAGCGCTGCAGGCGTACGGCATCGGCCTGCTGTCCTACGCGTGGCTCAAGGTGTTGCAGCCGGCGTTTTACACGGTGGACCGCCGCTGGCTGCCGATGCTGGTGAGCGTGCTCTCGTTGTTCGTCAACGCCGGACTGAATGCGTTTTTTGTCTTCGTCATGCGCTGGGGTCATGAGTCGCTCGCCTTGACAACCAGCATCGTTGCGTCGGTGAATTTCCTGATCCTTTATGTGGTGATGGCCCGGATCACCGGTGGCATCGGCACGGCGGATTTGGCGGTGCTGATGGGGAAACTGCTTGTCGCCGGTGCGGTGATGGCGGTGGTTTGCCGGGTTGCGGACCAAGGATTGCTTGGTGATCCAGCGGCGCTGACGCCATGGGCTCGCGCGGCGGCGTTGTTGGTCACGATCGGTCTGGCCGCTGCGGTGTATCTCGCAATGACGGCACTGCTGCGGGTGCGTGAGACGCGCGATGCGCTGGTGATGCTGCGTCGCAGGATCATGGGGTGATTGGGATGATGCCCGCCTCGTCGGTCCGGAGCAACATCCTCTAGCGTTGTAGCAGCCATCCGATGAGCAGGACCTGCGGGGTCGTGAGCAACGGCAGTGCCAGTGTTGCCCTCCATGAGCGGGTCGCTTCGCGCAGGGACATCATTTCGGTGATGTCCGTGGCGGCACCCGCCATGAGAAAGACGAAAGCGTTTCCCGGGGCCTGCGCGCGATTGAGTAGGTCGCTCGCGATCGGCGAGGATCCCTCGGAGCAAACTTCGATGAGCGTGGTGGCGAGCAAGGTGAGCAACAGTCCGGCCACGCTCGGGCCGAACCATTCGCGGAACCATTCCTCCGGCACGAAGGTGCGGATGGCGGCGGTGAGCACAAAGCCGAACAGCACCCAGCGCAGCACCATGCGTGATCCCGCAAGTCCCTCGCGTGCGAGCTTCAACCAGTTTTCCAAGCCCGGCTTGAGCGAGCGGAGAGTTTCGCGCAGCGCAGGTCCCATCCGGTATCCCATGGGGAGATCGACGGTGTTTGGATTGCGCGGAAGCACGCCGGAGACGACGAGCCAGTCGGCGAGCCATCCGGTCGTCACGGCGACGAGCATCGACAGAACAATGAACCAACCCATCCACTGCCAGCCGATCAGCGCGGCGAGGATCAGCGTGAGTGAAAACGAGTTCCACGGGCTTGCGATGAGGAATGCGAGGGTTTGCCCGAGTGAGGCACCGCGACGATAGAGCCCGACACCCACCATCAGGATGCCGTGGTTGCAAAGGTCGAGCAGCACGCCGGCACCGACCGCGCGCAATAATCCGCTCAGGCGACCGCCTTTGCCGAGCACCCCGGCGACGAGTTCCCTCGGCAGGCGCCCGATCACGGCGATGACCGCGATGCCGGCAAGCAACCCCCACCACGAGCGTGCGAGCAATTCATGGCAGGCATGCCCGAAGGTCAGCAAGCGGTCCGGCGCGCCGGGATACGCGACGTGGGCCGCGACGCCTGCGAGAAAAACACTCATCGATCCCCACAGCAGCCAGTCGGTTCGTCGTCCGCTGTGACTGCCGCCACAGCATGCAGCGGAGTGGGAATCAACATCGGTGTCATGCCCGCGTTGACTCTCGGGTGGTTTCCGATCCGGTCCGCCGCAGCATCCCTCGCTCACAACAATCCGCATAGTCGATCGCTTGGTTGCTGTCCACCCCCGTCCATGATTCGCGAAATGGACGGCGTCGATTCCTGTGGCGGTCCCGCCCGGTCTTGCATCATCGTTCACGCATGAACCCGGTATTGCAGACGTTGATGCTTGCCTGCTCGGAGGATGATCGATTCGAAACATCCGGCCGCGTCCTGTTCATTGGTGCCGAACCGCATCCGCAACTGATCGGGTTGTCCGGACTGACGGCATGGCAGCCGCTCAAACCGCTGGCGGCCGCATGCGATGCGGTCGGCATGACGCGCGTGGGTGCGCTGCCCGAGGGCCGTTGGCCGCTGGTGCTTGTCCTGCCGGGCAAGTCTCACGACGAGGTGCTGGAGTCGTTCGCCATCGCGCGGGACAGGCTAGAGCCCGGCGGTTCCGTGGTGATCGCGATGAGCAACGCGACCGGCGCGGCACGCTGCGAGAAGGAATTCGCCAAAGCCGCGGGAACCGTGACATCACTGCAAAAACACAAATGCCGCGCGTTTCGCGCCAGCGATGACGGATCCTGGAACGAGAAGGTTGTTGAAACCTGGCGCGGGCTCAGCGGTCTGCATGAGTTTGGAAATCCCGCATGGGTCACGCGGCCGGGCGTGTTCAGTCATGGCCGCATCGATCCGGGTTCGCAGTTTCTCTCCGACCACTTTCCGGCATTCCTCCACGGTCGTGCGGCGGATCTCGGAGCGGGTTGGGGATTTCTCAGCCATGCCGTGGCCGCCCGCTGTCGCGGCATCCGCAGCATCGATTTGTACGAAGCGGATTCACGGGCGCTCGAATGCGCGCGCGTCAACCTCGCCGTTCGCAAGCGCGACGATTGTCAGTTGGATTTCCTCTGGCACGATGTGCAGACAGGGCTTTCCGCTTCGTACGATGTCATCTTCATGAACCCGCCGTTCCACACCGGGCGGGAAAAGGACATCGACCTCGGCCGGTCGTTCATCCGCGTCGCCGCCTCGTCCTTGTCGCGTGGCGGAACCTTGCTGCTGGTCGCCAACCGCGCGTTGCCTTACGAGCAGGCGCTTGACCAAGCCGGACTCGCCTGGAGAAGCGTCGCGGAAAACCAGTCCTACAAGATTCTTTCCGCAACCCGGCGCTCATCATGAAGCTCGTCCGATACATCGCCAACCTCGGCTATGGCTCACGTCGCGAGGTCGAACACCTGGTCCGCTCGGGACAGGTCACCGATGACTCAGGCCGACCGCTCGGCCGCGGCGAACTGCCGTCACACGAGGTCATCCGGTTGCACGGCGAGCCGCTGGATCCTCCGTTTCCGCTGACCATTCTCCTCCACAAACCCGCGGGTTACACTTGCAGCACGGAAGATCCCGGCGCGACCATCTACGATCTGCTTCCCGAGCGGTTTCGACTTAGAAATCCCGGCCTCCACCCGGCCGGCCGGCTCGACAAGGAGTCGCGTGGTCTGGTGATCCTCACCGACGATGGCGCTTTATCGCACCGGATCATCCGGCCGAAGTCGTCATGCGCGAAGATCTACCGGGTCACGGTCGCGCGTCCGCTCGAAGGGCACGAACGCGCGAGCTTCTCATCTGGCGGGCTGATGCTTCATGGGGAATCGAAGCCATTGCTGCCCGCTGGGTTTGAAAAAACCGGCACGCATGAGGCCTTGGTGATCCTGCATGAAGGCCGTTACCACCAGGTACGACGCATGTTCGCCGCCGTCGGCAATCACGTCACCGATCTCGTGCGGATTTCAATCGGCGGAATCCCGCTGCCCGCCGATCTTGATGAAGGCCGGTGGCGCGTGATCACCCGTCGGGAACGGGATGCACTGGGAGTTTGATGCCCGGACAAGCCGACTGCGGATCAATACTCGTAGTTCAGATAAAAGTTGAACTGGCCGCCGTCATCCGCCTCGTCGTCGGGTGATGAGACGGGCACGGCGTAGTCCAACGCCAGCGGCATCGGGCTGATCGGCAGCTTGATACGGATGCCGAGCCCGACATCGCTGTACAGGTCGTCAGGACTGAATTCCCAGCTGTCCCTATTCACAAAGCCCGTGTCGTAGAAAACCGCGGCGCGGATGCTTTCGATGATCGGTGCCGTGAATTCGACCGAGGCGAAGCCCAGCGAATTGCCGCCGTAGACATCGTTGGTGAATCCGACGTCGCGGGGACCGATGTCGCGGAATTGAAAGCCGCGCAGTGTGCGCCCGCCACCGAGGAACATGCGGTCGAAGATCGGAACGTCGCCGTCCAATCCTTCGACCGAAGCAAGTTCCCCATTCACCGAGAGGATCGTATCCCATCGGAAGTTCCAGTATTTCTGGCCCTGCACTGACAGGGTGAGGGTCTCGACGTCGCCTCCCAGTCCGGAATACGTCGCTCCGGCGTCGATCTTGTGCCCGCCACGCGGCGTGATGTTGTTGTCACGTGTGTCGAGAATGTACGACAGACTGAACGCACTGCGGGTGAAGTCACCGCCGATGTTCTGCTGGGACAGCTGGGAATTCGCGCCGTCGCCGCTGAAGTCGGCCGCATCGATCTCCGAATCAATCTCGATATTCTCGAAGCGGTACTCGCCGCGGATCGAGCTCTTGTTGGTCAGCGGCTTGCGCAGGAATACCGCCGTGCCGAGATTCTGTTGGTCGTACCAGTTACTGAAATAGGTGGACTCCTTCATGAACAGATCCACCCCCAGCGCCAACTGGCGGTCGAGGAACCAGGGTTCGACAATCGAGAAGATCGCCTCCGAACGCTTGGTGCCCAGCCTCAGGTTGGCGGAGAACCGCTGACCTCCGCCCGTGAAGCTCCACGGATTGAAAAGGTCGAAGTTGGCCTGCTCGAGGGTGAAGAAGCCCACGACGCTGTCGATCGAGCTGAAACCGATGCCGACTCCCACCGAGCCGGTGTTGCCCTCTTCGACAAGCACGTCGATGTCCCGGTATCCGGAGCCGCCGGGGGTTCCGGTCACCTGCAGGTCCGGCTGGAAGTAGTTGAGCGAACGCAGGCGCGACTTGGTCGTCTCCAGCTCGACCGAGTTGAACCAATCGCCCGGTTTGAGTGAGATTTCCCGGCGGATCACCTTGTCCTTGGTCTTGACGTTGCCCGAGACGTTCACGCGCCCGACGCGGTAACGCGAGCCTTCGCTGACGCGGTAGATGATCTCGACGCGGTTGGGGCCGGCGTCGCGGATATCGGGAATCACCGCGGCATCGGCATATCCACGCGATCCGTAGTAACTGCGGATCATCGTGATGTCGTCGCGCATCTTCTTCGACGAATAGGGCATCTCCGCATTTAACGTCAGCCCCGGATACAATTCCTCGGGTTTGAACACCGTCATCCGTCCGAAACCGACACCCGCCACCGTGTACTTGTCGCCCTCTTCGACCGGAATCACGAAATCGACACGGCCGTCGCCCACGTGCTCGACCCGGATGCCCGGGCTCTTGGCGCGCAGATAACCACGGCTGCGGTAATAATCGAGCACCGCGTTGAGGTCGTCGTCCAGCTTTGCGCTCTCATAGCGTCCGGCGCGGGTGAGCCACGAAAGGAAGTTCTTTTGCTTGAACTTCATCTCCTTGCGCAACTCCGCGTCGCTGAAGGCGTTGTTGCCCTCGAATCGGATCTTGCGGATCTTCTGCCGCCCACCCTCGTTGATCAGGAAGACGACCGCCGCACCACCGGCCGACTCGGCTTGGATGCGGTGGCTGATGGTCACGTCTGGGTAACCTTGATTCGTGTAGAACTGCTCCAGATTGCGTCTTGCCTCGAGGATCTGCGCGTCGCTGATCACGCCACCGCTGCTCAACTTGGTTTCCTTGGCCAGCTTCTGATCACCGTAGGAGTCGTTGCCGACAAAACCGACGCCACTGATCGTCGGACGCGTGATCACCTCGGCGATCAGGTTGATTTGCTCGCCCGCTGGCTCGGCGAGAATCCGGACATCATCGACCAAACCCGACTCGTAGAGACCTTGCACATCCTTGTCCAGGTTCTCCGCGCTGAACTTGCTCCCGGCCTTCATCGACATCCGGTTGCGCAACAGCTCTTCATTGACTGTTTGCGGTCCTTTGTAGCGGATGATCACCCCGCGAATCGTCCGCCCCTCCAATTCTTGAGCATGCAATCCCGACGGAATCAGCGTCAGTGCGCCGAGCATGCCGAAGAGGAAAATGAAGATCTGATTGCAAAAATGGCGGCTGTGCTTGATGGGATGGGTCATGGTCGCGAGGAATGAGGCTAGACGACGACTCCATGCGTCAAGTTCCAATCGAAAAATAGAAAAATACATAGGGACAGACAAATTGTACTAATTTAGCTCTGATTTACCCGGATGAGGTCGCTCGGGAGGGGTGGAAGCCGCCAGGACTGGTCCAAAGCAACCCCACACTGGCTCGGTCCTGGCCCGATCCTCACATAGGGACAGACAAACTATATGTGCGATCCGATCCCAACCCGATCGGGTCGCTTCAACCGCTCTCCCGGTGATCTTCGGGCTTCGGGAGCTTCTTTCCGCTTCTGCAAGTGCACCAGCAAGTGCACCGCCGGCGGCTTTGGCGCGCACTGCGCCGCGGATTCGCCCTGTATTGCGGCGGATTTGCCCTTTGCATCCCGCAAAGGAGCCTGGCGTGGCACCCCTGTCGCCGCTCCTTGTCTTTCTCCCTCGCTTTCTCGTTCTCCGGTTCTTTCCCGTCCTCAGATGCCCACCCTGAGGTCGCGCATCGACCAAAGAGTGCCCGCGGCAGCCTTGGCCTGACCGCGCAGACGCCTCGGCCCGTCGCGCCGCCGCTCGGGAAAGCGGTGCCGCGCCGCGGCAAATACCTCGTCGACAAAGCCACGGCTGCCAATGACCGCCCCGTCAGTGAAGTAGCGTACCCGGCAGCGCAGCATCGCGGCGAGTGGAACCTCGGGCGCGAGGACGGTCGTGGCCTTGCCGGTATGGTGCCGCAGCGCCAGGCCCATCAGGTCGCGGTAGAGACGGTCGAACTCCGCCCAGCGCGAGGAAGAAGCCCCGTTGCCCAGACAGGCGCGCGCCAACCCGGCGCGCGCCTTGGCTCCGTTGCCCCGGGGACCACCCCCCACCGCCTCGCCATAACTGCTCCAGCGGTAGTGGGCGGGATCGGCAACCATGCCCGCGCGCACGGGGTTGAGGTCGATGTAGGCGGCCATGGTGCGTGCGGCCGTTCCGTCCTCGACGAGCACGCTCTTGAAGCGGGACTCCCAAAGCGTGCCGCTGCGCTGGTGGGAGCGGTTGAACCAGCGGGTGAAGCGCTGCAGCAAGGTCTTCATGAACTCGCTGAGGTCGTGCATGCGGTAGGTGTGGCGCTCGTGGAGGCGCTGGGCCGCAGCGGAGTCGCCACGCTGGCGAGCGGTGGCCAGTTCCCGGGCAAAGAGGGCGACGGTGGCCTCGGGGTAGATGGCGCGCAGGCGCTTGAGGAGCTCGGCATCGGAAAGGCCCTCGGCGGGCATGGGGGGCACTTCCAAGAGGAGGTGGAAGTGGTTGGACATGACGCAGTAGGCGAGGATGCGGCAGCCCGAAAAGTTCTCCTGCATGCGCAGGAAGGTGCGGAACTGTTCGCGTTGGAGGTCGTCGAGGACCATGCGGCGGTCGACGACCCGGGAGATGCAGTGGTAGATGGCGGGCTTGTCGGGGGAGTCCTTCCAAGGGGCGAGCCAACGGGGCTGTCTCATGGGAGCAAGGCTGCCCGACGACAGTGCCCACCACAAGGAAAAACAACACAAATTGTCTGTCCCTATGTGGAGTCGGCGGGCCGTTGGGATGGGA
>VHCM01000031.1 GCA_016871685.1 Verrucomicrobiota bacterium | reverse complement strand
CGCGCGATTGGCCGCGTCTTCGGGATCCAGGCCCATGCGCTTGCCGCCAGCACGCAGACCATCGCCCACGGCAGGCAAGCGAGCCACGGGGTCTTGTAGGCAATCACGCTGTAAATCAGGAAATGGATCGCCGTCGCTCCGCCGAGCCAGCGGATGATCTGGGCGTTGCGGGAGGTTGCGCATTGCGGACGCCAAGCCAGTGCGCAACTGGCAACCGCCGACGCGATCAACAGCGCGTGGATCCAGCCCGCGCCATTCCATGAAGAGGGCCAGAGCAGCGACGTGAGGTACCAAGTGGCCGGTTTGTCGTGGCCGGGCACGGTCTCGTAGATGAAAAACGTGAGGATCATGTCGAGCGCCCCGCGGGGATGTCGCAGGCCGTCGGTGTAGAGCAGCGCGGCGACGAGCAAGGCGGTGACAGAGGCGGCGGCGGCTCGACGCCACTGTGCGCGGATCCACCCGGCGATCTCGTCGCGCCGCGCCGCCGCGAGCGGAGCGGCCGACACCCAGGCGATCACGCTGATGGCGGCGGTTTCCTTCGTTGCCGTCATCAGTCCGGTGCAGATGCCCGCGGCGATCCAGCGGGGTCCGCGAACCAGTGCCGTGATCGCCGCCATGCCGCAAAGCACCAGCAGCATTTCGTGAATGAACATCCGGCTGTAATAGACAAGCAGCGGGCAGGTTGCGAGAAAGCCCGCCATCAGCAATGCCGCCCCATGGCCGAAAGCCCTGCGCCACCACAGCGGGAGCAGCACCACCAGCAAGCTGGCGAGCGCCGGGACGGAGCGCAGCGTGGCTTCGCGCATTGTTTTCCAGCCATCCTCGCCACGGATCCGGCAGGCGGTTGCCGCTAGATTCCACAGCATCGGACCATGTCCGTGTTTGGGATCGAACTTCCCGCCATCGTTCTCCATTCTCGACGCCGTGACCCGCGCTCCCGTGGCCTCGTCGAAGTGCATCGGACGCGTTTCGAGCTTCTCGAACCTCAGGAAATACGCCACCCCGGTCACCACCAACCAGCCGGCGATGAGAAGAACACGGTTCATGCGCGCATGGATCCGATGAAAGAATCCTCCGCGCCGCAACGCTAATCTCGAAAACCCCTGCCCTGCCCATGCTCCGCGGACCCGATGGCATCCTGCTCGTCACACCGGTGTGGCACGACTCCGCTCGACTCGGGCCATTCGGGCGTGAACTCGCCGAAGCGCTGGCGGATTCGTCCATGCCGGTGACCTGGATCGTCGCCGACGACGGATCGGGCGATGCGGAGTGCAGGCGGATCCAGGCGCTGGCGGAAAGCTACCGTGAGACCTTTCCGCACGTTCACGCGCATTTTGCCGAGACTCATCGCGGCAAAGGGGCGGTCGTGCGCGAGGCGTGGTCGCTCGCGCCGCAGGCCGCGTGGTTCGCATTCGTCGATGCCGACGGCAGCATTCCCGCACAGGACCTAGTCGGGCTGCTGAACGTGGCGACCCGCGAGGGGCGCTCGGTGATCGGCATTCGGCGGCGCACCGCCACCACCGTGCTTGAAGAACATCCCTTCCGCGCCATGACGCATCGCCTCTTCCTGACGCTCGCCCGCGCGATGCTCGATCTGCGGAGCCAAGACATCCAATGCGGCGCAAAAGTGATCCGTGGAGAGGACTACCGCAGGATTGCCGCAAGGCTCGAGGAGCCCGGCCTCGCGTTTGATTCCGAGCTGCTGGCCACACTTGCCCACAACGGCGTGACGTGGACCGAGGTGCCGGTCAACTGGAGGGAGAAGAGCGGCGGACGGGTCAAGCCCCTGCGGCACGCCTGGAGAATGATCGGCGCGCTGTTGCGGGTGCGCCGCAAGCTGCGATGAGGTGATGTTCTCCAGTCGTCCCGAGGGGGGCGCTCACGCTTCACCCGGCAATCCATGACTGAGCGGGCTTGGAATCGGCTTTTCCTTTTTGCGCAGAGCGCGGCGCATCTTGGTGAGCGCCGAGTTCTGCAGCTGCCGGATCCGCTCGCGGGTGACGCCGAACTCGCGGCCCACTTCCTCGAGCGTCAGCGCCTTGCGGCCGTTGAGCCCGAAGCGCTCGTCAATGATCTTGCGTTCGCGCTCATCAAGCACCGAAAGCAATCCGTCGAGCTGGGCGTACAGATTTTTATCCGCAAGCATGTCGAGCGGATTCACCGCGCGTTCGTCGCTGATGATTTCGCCGAATTCGGTGGCCTCGCCCTCGTTGATCGGGGCGTCGAGCGAAGTCGGCCGTTGCGACGCCTGGCGCAGCATGGCGAGCTTGCGGCGGGGCACGCCGATCTCCTCGGCGAGTTCCTCGTCGGTCGGCTCTCTGCCGAGCACCTCGGTGAGCATCGCCGAAATCCGCCGCATCTTCGCGATCTTGTCGACCATGTGCACCGGCAGGCGGATCGTCTTCGACTGGTTGGCGAGCGCGCGCTTGATCGATTGTTTGATCCACCATGCGGCATAGGTCGAGAGTTTCCCCCCTTTTTCCGGATCGAAGCGCTCCACCGCCTTCATCAGGCCGATGTTGCCCTCGGAGATCAGGTCGGACAACGGCATACCATAATTGGAGTAATCCTGGGCGATCTTGACGACGAGCCTCAGGTTCGCACGGATCATGTGGGCACGTGCCTCGGCGTCGCCGTTGCGGATGCGCTCCGACAGTTCGATTTCCTCCTCCTGCGTGAGCAGCGGGGTCTTGGAAATCTCACGCAGGTAGATTCTCAGGTTTCCGTCTGATTCGTAGGCCATGGTCGTTGGGAGTTGAGGTTTGGGTTGGGTTTCAAATGGATAACGCCGCCGAGGCGAGAATGATTCTAATTTTTTCAGAAATGCACTGGTTTTCGTATCTCAGAAATACATACAGGATTCAAGCCAAATCGGATCCACAGACTGATGCTTCGCAATCGGCGTGCCAAACACATGCGTGTGCCAAATCATTGATTTTCAGTGATTGACTGGTTTGGTGAATGCCTTTTGCCGTCTAAAGTGTGTAAGAATGGCGGTCTCTTGGGACAACTTGTCGCACCGATTGCGATTGGCTGACCAGTGTTGATTCGCGTAGTGCGCGGGGATGAGAGCCCGGGTTCGACAAAGCCGGCGGGCTTCCTCAGTCTCCGCCCGTGCTTGCCGCGCTGTATCCGGGATTGAGGCCCCTGCTGTTTCGGTTGGACCCCGAGCGCGCGCACGATCTTGGAATGGCGGCCCTGCGACTCGCCGAGCGGATCGGTTTGCTGGATCTTCTCGAACACCGCGAGTTATCCAAGCCGGTGGAGTTGTTGGGACTGAGGTTCCCCAACCGGATCGGCCTCGCCGCCGGACTCGATAAAAATGGAAACACGATCGACGCCCTTGGCCGCCTGGGATTTGGATTCATCGAAGTCGGCACCGTCACGCCACGACCCCAGCCCGGAAATCCGAAGCCACGGTTGTTCCGCCTTCGCGAGACCGAAGCGATCGTCAACCGCATGGGATTCAACAACGATGGCATTGACGCGCTCGTCGGCCACGTCAGCCGCGCACGCTCGTTCCGCGGCCTCATCGGCATCAACATCGGCAGGAACAAAGACACGCCAAACGAATCCGCCGTTGAGGACTACCTCGACTGCATGCGCAAGGCGTGGCGGGTGGCGGATTATCTGGCGGTGAATCTTTCATCGCCCAACACGCCCGGCTTGCGCGAGCTGCAGCAGGCCGAGGCCTGCGCGCGACTGCTTGCAAGACTCAAACAGGAACAGGAAATCCTCACCCGGTCGACAAGTCGGCGCGTGCCCTTGTTTTTCAAAATCGCGCCGGATCTCGATCCACCGCAGATCGGCGAGCTTGCGCGGGTCTTTCTCGATGGCGGGCTCGACGGCCTCATCGCCACCAACACCACGTTGGATCGGAAAGCCGTCGCGGGTAGCCGACACGCCGAAGAGACCGGCGGACTTTCCGGGCGTCCGTTGCTGCGGAAAAGCAACGAGGTGCTTTCCGCATTCGCCGATCAGTTGTCCGGGAGGATTCCGATCATCGGCGTCGGCGGCGTGTCATCCCTGGAGGACGCCCGCGAAAAACTTCGCTGTGGAGCCTCGCTCGTCCAGATCTACACTTCGTTGATTTACCGAGGGCCCGGACTGGTCCGCGAACTCGCGCGTGGACTGTAGGCCCTCGTGGCGAGCCCGGCCAATTCCCTGCCCGGTGCTCGAATCCGGTTGCTGTCGGGCGATCCGATTCGATACCATCATGGCGAGCGTTGCCATCACCGTCCTCCATGACCGAGACCCCCCCTACCGCTCGCACGGGCCAGGAACTGATCGATCATCTGCTCGATCATCTGAGCAGGCATCCCAAGCGCGTGGTCTTCACCGAAGGCGAGGACATCCGCGTGCTCCGCGCTGCGGCCCGGCTGATTGAGCGGCGGGTGATCGCTCCCGTGCTGCTCGGCAACCGTGACCGCATCCGCGCGCTCGCCGCGTCCCACTCGGTTTCCACGCGATCGATTCACGTCATCGACCCGCGCGAAGCATCGGACTTCGATTTGTTCTGCCGCCGGCTTGAGACGATCTCGCGCTATCGCGGCACCCTTCCCGGCAATCTTGCCGAAATCGTCGCCCGCCCTCACACGTTCGGCGCGCTGATGGTGCAGTACGGCCAAGCAGACGCCATCGTCGGTGGCAATCAGGCGCTGCCCGCCGCGTTTTTCCGCGCATTGCTTCATACGATCAAACCCCGACCGGAAGTGCCGAGGATTTTCGGGCTCTCGATCCTGATCGGCCCCCACCTCAGAAACCTCGGTGGACCGGGCATGCTGCTGCTCGCCGACACCGCGCTGATCCCCACCCCCGAAGTCGGCGAACTTGCGGCGATCGCCATCGAGTCCGGCAAGCTCGCGCAACATTTTCTCGGACGCCGTCCGGTGGTCGCCATGCTGAGTCATTCGACTCACGGCAGCTCGTCGACGCCTGACGCGCTCCGTGTTGCTGCCGCAACCTCGCTGGCCAAAGACCGCGTGATGCGTGAGTTCCTCGACATCGGCATCGAGGGCGAAGTGCAGGCCGATGTCGCGCTCGATGCCGAGGCGGCGGAGATCAAGATCCCGGGCGCGCTGCGGCGTCCGGCAGCCGACGTGCTCGTGTTCCCGAATCTGGATGCGGCCCATCTTTCGCTCGACCTGTTGCGTCACATCGCCGGTGCGCAACACTACGGCCAGCTCATCGTCGGACTCGCGCGTCCGGCCGCACGACTGTCGCGCGTCGCGTCGGTGGAAACGATTTTCGGTACCGCCGTCGCGGTAGCCGTCGAGGCGATCAAGTATCACCAGCTTCACCCGGAAAGCGACTTCTGAACATGCGGATGAACCACCGGCACACCCCTCTTCCCGGTTGAACCCGTGGGGTTGAGTCGATCTTGATCTCCATGATGATCATCGGCTCATTCCTGCAGCGCCGCGCGCAAGCGTGCGAATACAGCGGAACTGCCGAGGGCGTCCATCGGGACGCAGAGCCGCACCCGGTCGAGACCCGGTCCCGCGGCATCCGGCTCGACTGACATGCCGAATCCCGGATGGCCGCTGAGTTCGCGGATGTCCCGCCAGCTGCTCATGCCGTCGGTCGAAACAAAGACCCCGTGCGACAACCGTGGATCCTCGGCCACCGACCGATTCACGATATACTCCAGTTTCCATTGTCCATTCGTGATCCCGGCACGGATCCGACCGCGATCGGCCGCATCCGCGCGCCATGGATCACCGCCACACAACGACTCGAGAAGGTTTGCGATCCCATCACCGTCAGGATCCTCTGTTGCCGACTCCAGAAGCAGGCCGTGGTCCGACCACCAGGTGTCGAATGCGGAGGGCATGGCGAGCGAAGATGTGCGATGGGAGAGCAGTGGTGCGGGTTCGCTGACCAATCCTGCCGCGTTCACCGCCACGACCGTGAAATGATAGAGGGTATCGGCGGCGAGCCCGGAAATGGCGACGGTGGTGGCGGAGCCCGTATCAAAATGCGAGTGCAGTGTTCCCGGATCGGTGGTCCAGCCGACACGGTAACCGACGACGTCGGTTTCGGGATTGGGATCCCAAGCGAGCTTCAGCGTGATTTCCGCGTGCGCGGAAGAGGGTTCGAACGCAAGGATCAGTGCTGTCAATAACGCGAACGCGTTTCCCGAAGGGCGGATCGGTGTCATGGATGTGTGAGGTTGCATCGCCGACCCGCGCTCACCGCAAATCGGTCAGCTTCCTCCTTACGCGATCGCGTAGGGTCGGCAATGGACAAATCGTCTCAGGCTTCTGCAACTGTTGCACCAATTACATTACATGTGGCATCGGCGTTTAGGATCGCAGATTCAGATTCACGTGACTTCGAACTGCACTCGGACACCGAGCGCGCGACGCCATGTCGAGTCGTTACATCATGCGAACTCAGGGTGGAACAGCCGTTGCCCGACGATCGGGAGATTTCATCCCTCCAGGACATGCGCGCCTTCCATGGCACGATCCCATCAACCCGACTTTCCGATGTTGGCATGAGGGTTCAAATCATCGAGGAACTCCGAAGCGGGATCCGCCGCCGAGACCAGCAGCCGGTCACGGGCGCGGGTGCTGGCGACGTAGAGCAGCTGGCGCTCGCTCTGGTAAACTTCATCAAGGTCGCCTCCATCGCCGACCTGCTCGATGCGCTCCTGCAACGGCAGCACCTCGTCATCGCAGGCGATCACCGCCGTGGCGCGAAACTCGAGACCTTTCGCCAGGTGCGGCTGCCGACCACGAGGTTTCAGCGAAAAGGATGGAAGCCTCGCAACGGTGCGCCAACCGAGCGACCGCTCGAGTCTGGCGGTGATTCACGTCCTGCCGCTCCCGCCGGTGCCTGGGTCACTTCGCCGGCTCGGGGCGCTTCACGTAGACCGAGCACCAGCCTTTTTCGGTGACGAGCTTGTTCCCGAATGCCGAACACGGTGCGTAGCCGTCCTTCACCGCGCCGGTGAGTAGCGCGCAATCCGCACAAATCTGGTCGGGCTTGTGTTGCGGATATTTGGTGGAGTCCACCTTGGTGGTGTCGGTCTTGTATCCGAGGGCCATGGCGACCGGATCGCTCTCTTCGAGTTTCACCACCGGTGGCGGGGGCGGCGTCTGGGCGATGGCGAGTCCGGCCATCGTGGCGGGCACACCTGCAACGAGGCGGGAGAGGAATTGGCGTCGGTTGTTCATGGTGGGTGTCAGGTTGGATGGATCGATTGCCTGCCCGGCTGGCAGGACGATGGAGGAATCATCGCACGATCCGGCGATCCGTCACCTCCGGGATTGCCGAATCCTGAACATTTTCCACTGTGACGCCGGTGCTGGCGCGGATTCACCGCTTGCCCGGCGGGTCGGCCGCTTCTACAACCCGCGCGTGGATGCCGCGCCATTGGGATGCTTCGACTCCGGAGTCGGCGGGCTCACCGTGGTGCGCGCGGTGCAGGACCTGATGCCGGGCGAGGACATCGTCTATCTGGGCGACACCGCGCGCTTGCCGTATGGATCGAAGAGCCCGGAGACGATCCGCCGCTTCGCCATCGAGGACGCGGACTTCCTGCTCGCCCGGGGCGTCAAGGCGATCGTCGTCGCCTGCAACACCGCCACCGCCCACGCGCTGCCGTCATTGCGCGCCCACTGCGGAGTCCCGGTGATCGGCGTGATCGAGCCGGGGGTCGATGCGGCGCTGGCCGGAGAAGCTGGCACGCGGATCGGGATCATCGCGACCCGCGGGACGATCGCGTCGCAGGCATACCAGCACGCGCTGTCGCAGCGTCGCGCCGGGCTGACGATCCACGCGCGGGCGGCACCGCTGCTCGCGCCGATGATCGAGGAGGACTGGCTGGAGCATCCGGCGACCGAGATGGTGTTGCGCACGTACATTGAACCGCTGCAGGCGCAGGACATCGATACGTTGTTGCTCGCCTGCACGCATTATCCGCTGCTCACGCCGATGCTGCGCCGGATTCTTCCGGCATCGGTGAGGCTGGTGGACTCGGCAAGCACCTGCGCCGAGCACTTGCGCCATGAACTCGAAACACTCGGGCTGCTTTCGGACAAAACCAGCGATGGCCGTCTCGACATTCATCTGACCGACCTGTCGGAGGAATTCGAGACGTTGGCGCGGCGGTTCCTGCGGCGCGCGCCGGGGGTCATCCATCACGCGGTGCTGGGTGGCGCGTGATGTCGCCTCGGCCGCGCATCTGCTCGATCTTTTCGGCAAGGCGTTTTTCGGAAATGCGGGTGATCACCGGAAGATCCGGAGCAAACAGGGAAACCCGCCATTCCTGCAGCAGCCAGCCGGTTTCCCAAGTCGCGGGATCTTCCGGCGAGGCGGTCCATTCGCAGAGCCAGGCCGACCACAACGGCTTCATGCGCTCCATTTTTTCGAGATCTTTGGCAATCGGCAGCGACTTGAGCCTGCCGAGGCGCGATCGCACGGCACGAAGGTAGCGCGGGTAATCGGCCAGACGGCGGAACCCCGCGTGCCAGGCGAAGCGCGGACGAAGCAGCCATGCGAATTGCTCGTCGAGGTCGCTGACGACGACATCGAGATGTCGGTGGTCGCGATGAGCGGCCATCCAGTCCTGGATTTCGTGAAGAGGCTCGATCGTCCCAAGCAGATGCTTGCCGACAGCTCCCGCGGACTCGAACCATTCGCCACGAGCCTGCCCGGCCACTTCGCGAAACTCCCTTGGCGAACGCGGTTGCGTGCCACCCAGCGCACCTTCGGCGGCGAGCAACAACAGGTCGTCCATCGACGTGCCGCCGTTGCCGAGCGTGCGCAGCCCGATCTTCACCACCGGGTCGATCGGATAGTGCTTGAGCAGATGCGCGGCTTGATCGGGTTGCGTGAGACACAGCAGGCGCGCGAGTCCGGCGCGGTGCGACTCGAACGCTTCATCCCTCGCCAAGAACGCGCGAATTCCGACGCTGTCCGTCTCGTCGACCAGCGCGGGATACGCGAGACCCGAGGCCAGTTGAACCTCGACCGGAAGTTCCTCGCCGTCCCACTCGGCCAATCCGCCGCGGGCGATGTGCTCATTTGCCTCGGCTTCGAACCGGGATACCAGCAAACTGGAAAGCCGGAACCGGATGTCGCGCAGATGCGTTCCCGAGGCCAGTTCGTTTCCATCGTCGTCACACACCCAGACCTTCGTCACAAGATGCGGCGGCAACCGGTCGAATCGAAAGGCACCAGCTTCGATCGTCACACCGGTCAATTCGTGAAGATAACCCGCGAGTGCGGCGTCGAGCGGACCGTCCCTCGGCGCGCGACACCAGCGGTCGGAGAACCCGTCTGCCAGCGCCGCGACTGGCTGACACTGGCGGCGCAGGTCTTTGGGCAGCGATCGGATCAGGATCTCCGCGCGCTCGCGCAACTGGCCATCGACTCCCCAATCCGGCAACCAGTCGGGAATGCGCGGCAACTGGTCGACATGCACACCGAATGTGACGCCGTCGTCCGCCGCTCCGGGCTCGCAACGGTAATAGACACGAAGTTCGACTCCATTGTGGATGATCTGGTCGGGAAATCCCGATGCATCCAGCGACAACGCATGATCATCGAGCAGATCCGCCAGAGTCGGCAACGCGGGATCCGTGGCGACCCATCGGTGGAACGCCGACGCACTGTGAACGCCTTCCGGAAGATGCCGGCCGAGCCAGTCGATCACGGCCTCGTCACTCCACAGTCCACCCGGTCGGCGCAGCTTTTGCTCGCGATCCGAAACCTCCCGGTGCAGCTCGTCGAGCACTTCCACAAAGCGGTTGCGCTTGCGGATGCCGCCGCCGAGCAGTCCTTCTCTCAGGAACACCGATCGTGCCGCGACTGGATCAATCCGCCCGTAGTGCACACGCCTGCCGGAGACGACGGTGAGCCCGCCGCAGATCACCGACTGCCGGCCGTACACGGCACCCTGGACCACATCCCAATGCGCCTCGCCGTAGCGGCTTTCACACAAGTGCGGGGCGACCTGCTCGATCCATTCCGGATCGATGCGCGCGACACGCCTTGCCCACAGGCGCGACGTTTCCACCAACTCGATCCCGATCACCCATTCCCATCGGCTTTTCAAGCCGAAGAGAGACGAGCCGGGAAAGACCGCGAAAAAACCGCCCATCGCGCCGCGGTAGGCTTTCTTCTCGCGATCCCACAAGCCGATCTGGCGCGGCACACCGGCGAGAAGACAGCGGTGGATCGCGGCATAGGGAAACGCAGCCGATGAATCCGTCGCATCACCGATGCCGCCATCGGCCTGCCATTCGCGCCGGATCAGCCTGGTGAGTTCGTCGGCGACGTTCGCCCATTCGATGATGCGGCGCACGTTGAGAAAGCACGAATCGGCGAAGCGTCGCAAGGCGTTCCGTTTCCAACGGCCATCAGCATCGCGGAAGCGGCACACCTCGCGCCACAATCGCAGCAACGCGGTGAAATCGCTCTCACCGTCGTTCCATCGGGCGTGTGCCTCATCCGCTTCCGTCGCACGACCGCTCGGCCGCTCGCGCGGATCGCTGGTTTCCAGCGCCGCCACCAACGGAATCACCAGGTCCAGACATCCCTCCTTCGCCGCCTCGATCAACATGCGGCCGAGGCGCGGATCCACCGGCAGTCTGGCCATCACCCGGCCATGCGGCGTGAGGTCGCGACAATCATCGAGCGCGCCGACTTCGCGCAACGTGCGGTAACCTTCGGCGATCGCCTTGGACGATGGCGGATCGATGAATGGAAATTCCGAAATCTCCTGCAAGCCGAGTGATTTCATCCGCAGGATCACACCCGCCAGCGAACTGCGCCGGATCTCCGGATCGGTGAACTCGGGACGATCGGCGGATTCTTCTTCGTCGTAGAGCCTCGCGCACACGCCTTCGCGCAACCTGCCGCAGCGGCCTTTGCGCTGGCGCGCGCTCGCCTGGCTCACCGGCTCGACCTGCAGGCGCTGAATGCCGCGACCCGGCACCCAACGGCTCACCCGCGCGAGCCCTGAATCGATCACGCAAGCAATGCGTGGAATCGTCAACGAAGTTTCCGCGACATTGGTGGCGAGGATGAGCCGCCTCATCCTGCCGGGCTGGAAGATCCGCTGCTGATCGGCCAGACCGAGCCGCGCATACAGCGGCAGCACCTCGGTTCGAGGCAAACGACGGCCCTCCAGCAGTTCCGAGCATTCGCGGATCTCGCGCTCGCCGGGCAGGAACACCAGCACATCGCCATCGGAATCGATCTCGCCAAGCCAATCGACCGCACGGGCGACGTGCTCCGGCAGTTCCTCATCATCCTGCGCGGGCAGGAAACACTCGCTCACCGGAAACTGCCTGCCCGGTGCCTCGATCACCGGCACTGGGTCGGCCCCATCGGCGAAAAAGGCAGCGAACGCGCCCGCGTCGAGGGTCGCCGAGGAAACCACCACCGTGAGATCGTTCCGCCGCGCAAGCAGTCGCTTCAGATAGCCGAGCAGGAAATCGATGTTGAGCGACCGCTCGTGCGCCTCGTCAATGATCAACGCGCGATAGCGGCGGAGATCGGGATCGCTCTGAGTTTCCGCCAGCAGGATGCCGTCGGTCATGAACTTGATCCGCGTGTCTTCGCTGAGCCGCTCGTCGAAACGCACCCGGTAGCCGACGAATCCACCGGTTGGCCCGGACAACTCCGCCGCCACCCGTGCCGCCACACTCACCGCCGCGATCCTCCGCGGTTGCGTACACCCGATCCACCCGTGGTCGATCCCCAATGCCTCGGCCACCATCTTCGGCAACTGAGTGGTCTTGCCCGATCCGGTGTCGCTCACCACGACCAGCACCCGGTGCGCCGCGAGGGCGTCGAGGATTTCCCGGCGGTGCGCAACCACCGGCAGATCATGCGGGTAATTCCAGTCTGGTCCTCCCTCGCGCATGCACCGGCACGGCCAGTAGAACCCACCGCATCGCATCCGGCGAGACGAATCGCAACGCGCGGGGAAATCCGCGAAACCACCCCGCTTCCCCGGCGGCGCGCACGTCATCGCGTGATTCAGATGACGGCATTCGATGGCATAAGGAAACCCGGCGCGGATACCGGCCAGTGAAGGTCGAGAATCCGCCGGTTTCCACCATGAACGCACTCGCCATCCACGCAGGCCTCGCCGCCATCATCACGTCCCTGACTCCCTACCTTCGCGACTCTCGCCGGTGCCACCTATCAGGTGCGATTCGACATGGGCGTTCTGGCGTTCAACACCCAACAGCAAAAGATGGACGCCGTGGTCTCCGGGATCTCACCGATCACCACGAAGTCGTATTCGATGAACGGAATCGGCGGAGGAAACGTGAAATGGGCAAACCAGACGTTCCGTTTCGCCGCCGATGGAAGCAGCGCTACGCTGACGTTACGCGACCGCTCCTCCACGACTTCATCGATCGATCTGCTGCTGGATCATGTGCGCGTCGCCATGGTGTCGCCACCAGGAGCCGGGGCGGATCTGGTGCGCAACGGCAGCTTCGAAAGCGATTACAGCGGATGGCTCGCGAGCGGCAGCACCGGCATCGAAATCTATGGCACGTCCGCCGCCACCGACGGCAGTCGCCTGCTCTCGTTCAATGTCGGTAACCTGCCGTCCGGCGGCACCGTCAGCCAATCGTTCGACACGGTTCCCGGGACGACCTACTGGATCGCCTATGATGTCGCGGCCAACGGATTGACGCCGAAAGCCGCGAGCGTGTTGCTGACGGTGCGCGGCAGCAGCCAACTACTCAGCCGCTCCACCTCGGTGATCGGTCCGGATAATTACCGCATCATCTGGTCGATGCCTCAGGCATCGACGTTTGTCGCCAACAGCACGCGGACCACGATCACCTTCACTGACACCACGGTGGATGGCGGCGGCGTGGATTTGCTGATCGACTGGGTGCGCGTGCATCCGCTGGCACCGCAATCGGGTCCCAGCCCGGCCGCGCTTTCCTCATCAACCCAAACCGGAAGTTCCACGCTTTCAACAACCGATGAATCCAGCCCGATTGTGACGCCACCCACGCTCATCGGGGTTCCCGGCGCGATGCGTGTGAGCCTGTTTGCTCCGCAGGCGGGCATCTACGTGCTGGAGACTTCGATGAACCTCAACAAATGGGTGCTGCAGCAGGAAATCCATGCCGACAAGCCGGGCATGATCGATTTCGAGGACCGCCAACCCGGAAAGTCGCGGTTGTTTTACCGAATCGGCCGACGATAGCCCGGTGATCCTCCAATCCGCGCGAATCGGGGCATCGCACGCTTGTCTATTGGCAACGCATGGCACAAATTGCTGCCTCACCCGATTCGCCACCATGCCTGAAAAAACCATCTTCGAGCGCATCCGCGACCGCGAGGTCCCGGCTACCATCGTTCACGAAGACGAGCACTGCGTCGCTTTCAAGGACATTACACCACAGGCACCGGTCCACATCCTCGTCGTTCCGCGCAAGGCCATCGCCCAGATCGGCACGGCCGCAACCACTGACCGCGAAGTCCTCGGCCACCTGCTGCTCACCGCAGCCAAGGTGGCCAAGGGCGAGGGCATCTCCGAAAGCGGATATCGCCTCGTCATCAACAACGGAGCCGACGCTGGCGAGGCAGTGCCCCATCTCCATGTGCACCTGCTCGGCGGACGCAAACTTGACTGGCCGCCCGGCTGACCCCTACCCTCGTTCATGCCGACCGCCGTCTATGCCGGTTCGTTCGATCCACCCACTAACGGGCACATCTGGATGATCGAACGCGGCCTCGAGTTGTTCGACCACCTCATCGTCGCCATTGGCACGAATCCGTCGAAACGCTACTCGTTCACCGTCGACGAACGGTTGGAACTGCTGCGCACCTCGACCACACCGAGCAAGCGTCTGGAGATCACCCACTTCGATAATCGATATCTAGTTGACTACGCAAGAAAAACCGGCGCGAAGTATGTGCTGCGTGGAATCCGCTCGACCCATGATTACGAGTACGAGCGCGTGATGCGACACATCAATGCGGACATGGCTCCGGAGATCATCACGGCGTTTCTGATGCCGCCCCGCGACATTTCGGAACTCTCATCGAGCATGATCAAAAGCCTGATCGGTCCCGACGGCTGGGAGCAGACGGTGAGGCGATACGTGCCACCCGCGGTGTTCGAGCGGATCCGCGGCCTGGCCTCCGGCGGCAGGGCAGACGACCTGCGGATCATGGAATGACGCGTCAGCCGCAGTGCGGACCTCATCCGGAGATCCCGATACACACCGTCTCGGCACGCGACATCGACAGCACCGCGAGATCCTCGATTTCGGCGATCGAGATCACATGACAGAGCCGCTGACGCAACTCACGCGCGCCGGGAAATCCCTTGCAGTAAGCCATCAAGCGCGAACGCATCGCGGTCAACGTGTGCCGCTCATCACCATAGCGACGCCACTCCACCGCCATCCGGCAATGGCGCAGCACCAGCTCCCAGCGCTCCTCGAGCCCGATGGGCGGCACTTCATCCCGCGCGTCCAATGCATGCCTCGCCTCACGGAAAATCCACGGGCTGTGCATCGCGGCCCGCCCGATCATCACCCCCGACACCGCGGTTTCATCCCTTCGTCTCAGCACGTCCGTCGCGCTTGCAATGTCGCCGTTGCCGACCACCGGGACGCGCACCGCACGCGCGACGGCATCGATCACCGACCAATCCGCCTCGCCACCGTACCCTTGCGCGCGGGTGCGTCCATGCACGGCGATGGCCGCGACGCCGCAGGATTCGAGAATGCGCGCGACTTCCACGGCATTGACCGAAGACGCGTCCCAGCCGATCCGGATCTTCGCCGTCACCGGCACTTGGTCGCTCACCGCGCGCACCACTCCTTCCGCAACGGACGCCAACACCGGACAATCCTTCAGCAACGACGATCCGCCGTTTCGAGAGACCACCTTGTTGACCGGGCAGCCGAAATTGATGTCGATGAAATCCGGTTGCTTCCAGTCGATGATTTTCCTCGCCGCTTCGCCCATGCGGCGACCATCCGCCCCAAAGAGCTGCACCCCCACCGGGCGCTGGGCGTCACTAAATTCCGTGTACTTGCGAGTGCGCTCGTCCGCTTGCAGGATCCCCTCGGCCGAAACAAACTCGGTGACCATCACATCCGCGCCAAGCTCCTTGCAAATCCCGCGGAAGACGAAGTCCGTCACCCCGGCCATCGGCGCGAGATACAGCGGGAACCTTCCGTCGGCAAACCAGTGAAGCACGCTGCAACCCTAGACTCACGCGGCTCCCGCGTCCACCATCGATGCGTCACGCGATGGCAGGAATCGCATTGACCCGACCCCGCGAGACGTCGGAACCTTGAACGCATCCTCTCTCTAATCGCGACATGTCCGGCAGTGAACTTCCATCGGCTTCCGACCATCCGCCCGTGAGGCCGGACGACCTGCAAATCACCCACCTCGGTCGGGCTGTAATCGCCTCACCGGCATGTCGCGACGATCCGTCGGAGCAAGGATCCTGCTGGCTGGACGACAACGACCGGATCCTGCTCGACGATCATCTCGACTCGGTACGCGTGGCGATGGCTAGCGACATCGATCCGCCATCGATCGAACTCGCCGGACCGCGCAGCAGGATTTTGTTCAACCCGGCCGACACCCGCATCGCGGTGGTCACCTGCGGCGGACTCTGCCCGGGAATCAATGACGTGATTCGCGCGATCGTCATGCACGCTTGGCACACCTACGGCGTGCGCAACCTCATCGGCATTCCGTTCGGATACGAGGGGCTGGATCCTGCCTGCGGTCACGAACCGGTGGAACTCAATCCCGAAAGCGTGATGAACATCACCACCTTCGGCGGATCCATGCTCGGCACCTCGCGCGGCAAACGCGGGGTCGGCACCATGGTCGACCGCCTCGAATCCCTTGGCGTGAACATCCTTTTCGTGATCGGAGGTGACGGATCGCAGCGCGGGGCTCTCGAAATCCACCGGGAAATCAGCAACCGTGGCTGCCGAATCGCCGTGATCGGTGTACCGAAGACGATCGACAACGACATCCTGTTCATGGACCGCAGCTTCGGCTACCAAACCGCGTTCGCCATGGCATTCGACGCGGTCAAGTCCGCCCATACCGAAGCCCGCGGCGCGCGCAACGGCGTTGGACTCGTCAAGCTGATGGGCCGCGATTCGGGATTCATCGCTTGCTCGGCCGCGCTTGCCACGGGCGATGCGAACTTCGTGCTCATCCCCGAAGTCCCGTTCGGACTCGACGGCGAATCGGGCCTGCTCGCGCGCATCCGCCGGCGCCTCGTCGAACGCGGACACGCCCTGATCATCGTCGCCGAGGGAGCCGGTCAGGAACACATCCCGCACGATTCCAGCGAGACGGAAAAAACGGACGCGTCAGGCAATCGGCTCCACTGCGACATCGGGGTATTTCTCAAAGCGGCCATCGCCGCCGATTGCCGCCGACACGGGGTCGAGGCGAACCTCAAGTATATCGACCCGAGCTACCTGATCCGCAGTGTGCCCGCCGCACCCGAAGACCGCGTCTTCTGCCTCAACCTCGGACGCCATGCCGTGCATGCGGGAATGGCCGGCAAAACCGGCATGGTCGTCGCCCGCTGGCATCATCGTTATGTCCACCTGCCCATGACCTTGGTTGCTCGCGGACGACGCAAGGTGGATGCCAAAGGCGACTTCTGGCGCTCCGTCCTCGAGTCCACCGGCCAACCCGCCCGCATCGGTGAGCCACATTGAGAGGGAGCACCCTCCACAGGCTCCCTCGCCTCTTCGCTTTCTACTTCCCGCGTGCGGAAATTTGTCAAGATTTGCAGCCTGACCCCTATTTGGCTTCGCCGTTTGGCTCCTGCGGGATGAATGGGGGCAGGCTGCGGACCAGATTCGTCGGCAGCGGGTGCACGCGTTCGAGCACGCCCGGCGCGATTTCGTGAGCGCGGGCGATCGCCTCGTCGATCATCTCGAGTTTGGCATCGAGATTGTCGATGAAGTGCAGCGCGAAGGCCTCGCGGGTTCGCGGCAGCACGGGCGAGCCGAACTGATGCTCGCCGTGATGACTGCCGATCAAATGCAGCAGATGAAGACGGACTTCCTCTGACGGCGGCTGCAGGTCCCGCCAGTCGGCGGCTTCCTCTCCTGCCATCAAGTCGCGCCACAGGCGGTTGACGAGTTCGATGCCCAGCGGAATGTGGCCCATGAGTTCGCCGTGGAGGGTGACGCTCTGTGCAAAGCCGTGTTCCGGGTAGCTGTTTTCCCACAGTTTGCCGCAATCGTGGAACAGGACGCCAGCGATAAGTAGATCGCGATGGAGAGCAGGATAAACAGCACACAGGGCGTCGGCCGATTGCATCATCCGCGCCACATGCTCGACCAACCCGCCACGCCGCGCGTGATGGTTGCGCTTGGCGGCCGCTGTGCGGCGGAAGCGCTCGCCATGCTGCTCGAGAAAAGTCCGGCAAAGCGCAGAGAGGCGCGGATCGGCGATCGTGCCGCACAGCCGCACGATCTCCCCATGGTCCTGCTGTTGCTTTTCCAGCAACACGGGATCACCGGCGAAAAAGGCATCGAGCGCGGAAGCGTCCGGCACATGAAACGAAACCTCCTTCGCCTCGAGCCCGAATCCTCCCTGAACCCACTTCGCCTCAATGCGGGTCACCGACAGCGCCGTCATCGCATCCGCCTCGGCGTAGACCGGGGAATCCGACCAGACCTTGAGGCTGAAGTGACCGGTAGCATCGGCAAAAGCCAGTTCGAGATACGGCTTGCCGGTCTTGGTGGTGCGGGCACCCCGCGATTGCAACTGCGCCATCACAGCAGCCTGCAGCGGCACCTCGCCAGCCTGTCGCTTCAGGGCGGCAATCGTCAATGCAGTCATGCCGATCACCCTGCATCGCAGGAACCCGTCTGTCACGCACGACGTTGCGCTGCCAAAAGGTCAGGCTGACACCTTGACCTCTTCCTGCGCCAGCCAGCGGAAGGAGCGAATGGTGAACCTTCGGCCGAGGTCCTTGTCGGTGCCCGAATCCGCCGGGTTGATCCCGCTGTCGTCCGGGTCCACCGGATCCGGCAGCCGCTGCACGACCGCCTCGCACCAGGCGCGCGCCATGACCTTGCCGTTGACGACCGAGTCACCGTAGGCGCGGACCACGAACGTATCCGAGCGCGCGGAGAGTGCCGGACCGATCACCTGCAGCACGTCGGCTTGGGTGAGCCAGGCGGGCGATCCCCATGCTTTCGAATCCGGCTTGTGCGCCTGCTCGAGTTTCGTACCGTCGGTAATGTTGATGTCGGTGTAGCGCGGGCTGGGAAGCGCATTCGCGTTGTTCAGCTTGTAGGCATTGGCGAGGGTTGTGTTGATACCCGCTTTGCGGATCGCCGATTCGAGCGGGCCCGCCATGCCGGTCTCGTCCTCCTTGAGCCGGCGGTTCACGAAGTCGGCCAGTGACAGGAACGGCCCGCGCAAGCGCACTTCGGCAACGATCGCTTCGGCCAGCTGGTCAACCTCGGCGGGTGTCAATTCGCGGTAGCAATCCCAGATGTTGTCGAAATCGGTGGGGTCGCCGGTTTTCCACGCGCGGCCCGGCGCGTTGAGCACGCGTGGGAACGGGATGTTGCCGCGGCTGCTTTTGTAGCCCGCGTTGCGGGTCGACGCCAACAGCGCCTTCCATGCCTCCTTGCGCGTCGAGTTCACGTTGAACGCGCCGTCGACCATCAGCCGCGAAGCCGCCTTGTGGAAATCGACGAGGTCGTCGTCGAGCGTCTCCGCTGCACTATCGGCCACCAGCCGCATGCGGCCGTTAGGCAAGGGCGCTGACGCGGGATTTTTAGCGAAAGCCATCTTCTCCGTGTCGCCGCCAGTGGAGAGAAAAAACGAATCCCATAGCGCCCGGTTGGCCTCGAACGACAGATCGTACACCAGATTGTCGCTGAGTGACGTATTGCCGGTCATCAACTTCGCGTTGTCCGCCCAGCTCCGGCCGGAATCATTGCGGGTGGTCGTGGATGAATATCCGATCTGGCGGTCGCCAAAGCCGCCGGAGTTTGCCGATGCCGAGTCGCCCGAGAGCGCCGCGGTGCGGGCGATACCGGTGAACTTGCTGCGGCTGCCTGCAGTCCCCAACCGCGGATCGACCAGTGAATTGCCGATCGCATACGATGGATGCCAAATGAATTCGGACAGCTTGACGTGCTGGTACTGGGCAAGCGAGAGCACGCCTGTTTCCGTCCGGGGCACATCGAAGAGGATGTAGCGGTCGGCCCCTTCCTGCGGCGGACCAAACGGATTACCGCGGGCGCGTCCGCCGGAGAACACCGGCATCTGATCGTTCCAGCTCACCGCGCCATCGAACAGGTCGCGGGTGAATGCACCCCAGAACCACGGCGCGCCGAGACCCGCGATGTTTTCCCATGGCGAGCGGATGATGTAGGAAGCCCGCGGATTCCAGTTCGCCAGCAAGGCTTCCTCAAAGTGCGGAGTGCCTTTGAGGGTGCTTCCCGCGTTATTGATGTTCGATGTATGCTCGTCGAACCAGCGCATGCGGATCGCCTCGCGGGTGCGGACGTTCGGCACGATGGTCGGCACACCGGCGACCGAGTTGTAATACTCATAGGTCATCTTGTTGGAGAGAGACCAGACCAGTCTCGGCTCCTGCCCGCCTCCATATTGGAGGGATGCGGAGAGCACCGCGATCTGCGGGAGAGCGTCGAGATCTTTGTAGCTGCCCACGCGCGACACACCGGCGGCCGATTTCAAAATCGCCCGGGTGTCCTGGGCCTGCACATCGGTTGCATTGAGCGCGGTCTGGGCGTCGTACCAGTACTGCGTGATCTTGCGGTCGGTGCCCTCGGTGTTCGGCCTGCCATCCGCGTAGTACCCGCTGATAAACAAAGGAGCCACATAGTAATTGCGGGATACGTCGGGCGTGACCTCGCAACTCAGCATGTTGGCGAGCAGGTTGAAATTGGTCGAAGGATTGTAAATCGTCCACCCCTGGTACGCGATGTTGCCCGGCGGCGAGAACACCAGGCATTCCCCAGGTGCAAAGCGGGTTTTCGGTATCGCGAAGTAGTAAGTACCGACGAAAGGATCCGTGCTGCTTCCACCGAGCGCTGCGCCCACTTCCTTGGGATCCCGCCCGCCCTCAAACATGATGAGGCTGCCTTGGTCCGTACCCATCAGTTGCCTGCCGTTGCCTTGGATGTAAACCATCGCCTGTTCGAAATCGAGTTCGACGTTGTAGGGATTCCACAGCACCACGCGCGGATAAAGATTCTGCCGCATCTGCCACTTGTTGGCCGGCATGGTGTAGCCACCGTAGGTCGTATAGAGCGTTACTTCGACCAGGATCGGCTGCAAGCCGGACAACTTGTTGCCGTCGAGCTTGACTGGTGTCGCATTGGCGAGTTCGTAGACGTTCGAGCCCGGCCCTCCGCTCTGGAACTCCGGGGGTTTGGCTGCGACGTTTTTGCCACTGAGCGGCGCGTTGATGTTCGCCCAATCACGCAGCAGCCCAAACGTCGGCGACGACACCGCGTGGCGGAAATTACCTGTGCGTTTGTCCTTCGCGCCGTCAGTGACAATCCGGTCCAAGTCCTTGAGCCCCGCCAGCGCCCCCTTCGCCGCGATCTGCCCGTCGCCGTCCGACAGAAATGCCGTCAGGTCGCGCTTCAACCCGCCATTGGCCACATCCGCCAGCACGCCCTGCGAGTCGACCGTCAGGTTGAACACGTTGTCCTCGGCCCATTCTTTTCCCGCCGCAGTGAG
>VHCM01000030.1 GCA_016871685.1 Verrucomicrobiota bacterium | reverse complement strand
GCAGCATTCGATGCGCAAGCTGGCGGGCCAACTCGATGAGCGCGACCGGGTCTCGATCGTCGTTTACGCCGGCAACGAAGGGGTCGCGCTGCCGCCGACGCGGATGGATGCCGCGGGGCGCGAGGCCGTGATGTCCGCGTTGGAGCGGCTCGTCGCAGGTGGCTCGACCAATGGCGGTGCCGGCATCGTCTGCGCCTACCAACTGGCCCAGGAACAATTCGTTCCGGGAGGCACCAACCGGGTGATCCTGGCAACCGACGGCGACTTCAATGTGGGCCTCACGGAAAACCAGACATTGGTCGATCTGGTCAAAGAGAAGGCGAAGGACGGCGTGTACCTCACCGTGCTTGGCTACGGCATGGGCAACCTGAACGACGAGATGATGGACGCCATCAGCCGCGACGGGAACGGCAACTATTATTACATCGATTCGGCGAGCGAGGGCGACCGCGTCTTCGGCACGAATCTCGCGGGCACGTTGGTGACGATCGCCAAGGATGTGAAGATCCAGGTCGAGTTCAATCCGGCCATGGTCGCGGATTACCGGTTGGTCGGCTACGCCAACCGCATGCTTGCCAACGAGGATTTCGCCAACGACAAGGTCGATGCCGGCGACATCGGTTCCGGCCACACGGTGACCGCGTTTTACGAAGTGAAACCGGTGAGGCCCGAGTCCCGTGCCGCGGGTCTGCGCTACCAGCGGACGAACGAGGCTACGGACATCGCGGGCGAGTGGCTCGGCGTCAAGCTGCGCTACAAGGCACCCGATGGCGACACCAGCCGCCTCACCGAGTTTTCGCTCGAGCAACGCCCGACCCGCTTCGCCGAAGCTGATGACGATTTCCGCTTTGCCTCGGCGGTCGCGATGTTCGGCATGAAGCTGCGCGGGCAGGACGAGGACAAGAATCTGGCCTGGGAGCGGATCCGGTCGATCGCCGATGGTGCATCGTCCACCGGGGATGTCGCCCAGCGCCGCGAGTTCGTCGAGATGCTCACCCGGCTTGCCCAGGATGAGGCCCGTAAGGCCGGAGTGTCGACCGAGAGCCGGTTTCCGCAACGCGATCGTTTGCCCGAGCCTGCGGAGGTGAAGCCCGACCATCGTCCGATCAGGCGACCGAACACAGAAATCCGACCCGAATACCGATGAACAAGAACTACTGGATTCATTTCGTGACGCTCCGTGCGACTGCTTCCATTCTCCGCTGCGCTGCGGGAGTGAGCTTCAGACAGGCAGGATGCCCGTCCTCCGCAAAGATCGCGATCCGCGCGCCAGCACATCAAGGGGGGCACGGGCGGCCCGCCCGTTCTGGTTTGCGATCGCCCACGCGCCTTAAGACGCCTTCACCTCTCATGCGCGGCGACATCCATCGGAGGACAGGCATCCTTGCCTGTGTCAATGCGAATCCCACCCGTCTGCCCTTCACGCGCTGTCTTCGTCGGCCTTGATGCGGCGCGGGCGCGGGGCGGTGGGTGGTTCGGTGGGGACGAGGCGGTCGATGTGATCGCTGATGAGCCAGCCGCGGGTTTGGTTGGTGAACATGACGTAAGTCCAGCGTCCCGAGTGGTGGAGGATCTCGCAAACGGATCCCGGAGGAGCGTCGATGATTTCCGGCGAGGTGCGTGAGGCGTCGGCATGGACGATGGTGTTTTCCGCGACGACGACGGCCTGTCGATCGATCGGTGCGAAGCGTGCGTCGTCGGGGAATCCGAGCCAGGCACCGCCGCCGGCGAGGACGAGGCACGGGCCTGCGACGAGCGCGGCGGCACCGATGCTGCGCAAGCGGGCACCGGGGTGTGTCGCGGGGAAGACCAGCCAACCGAGCACGCAGAGCCACGCACCGGTGCCGAGCAGGCTTTTCCAAGTGTCGAGCGAAACGCGGGCGAGGGTGAGCTGGAACTCCGGGTGGCGCATCGAGATCGAGCCGTACTTGCGTTCGATGAAGCGGAGGTTCTGGCGTGCTTCGAAATGCGAGGCGTCCTTGAGCAGTGCGCGGCGGTAGTAGAGCGCGGCTTCGCCGGGGAGTCGGCTGCGGTAGCAGGCATTGCCGATGTTGTAGAGCGTGTCGGCGGTGAGCGACTCATAGGAGCCGGCACCGAGCCAGAGTGCGGCGGCTTCGTCGAAGCGCGACGTGTCGTAAGCCGCGCGGGCGCGCGAGGCGGTGTCGTCCTGCGCGATGGCGCGTGGTGATGTGAGTGCCGTGATGCAGGCGCAGATCAGGACCGGCGACAGCTTGCGCAGCAGGTCGACGATGGCCCTGCGTTTCGGCGCAGGCAATTGGTCGGCGACATCCGGCGCATCGGGCCGGAAGCAGAGGTCGTCGCGCAGCGCGAGGATTTCGGCCACCTCGGGCGGATCGCGGCGATCGATCCAGCGTTCGATGTAGCGTCCTGCGGCGAGCAGGAATTCGGAGTCGCCGCCCTGCGCGAGTTGTTCGATCTCCCGGAGTTGGCGACGCCGGATGCTTGCCTCGGGTCCGCGCGACCAGCGGTGTCCGTGGCGCAGCCAGAGCGCCCTGCCGGAGAGGGCGAGTGCCGCGGATGCCGCGATCAGGTTCCACGTCCAGGTGTTGCCCGACGAGCGGGCCGATGACGTCGGCGCGGTGGAGTCGGCCAGTCCGAGGATATCGGTCATGCGTTCGATGGGCATCGATTTTGCCGCGGAGGGCTCGGGTGCCACGGCCATTGGCGCGGGCTTCATGCGCAACGGGATCGGCGGGCTGTCGGCGGTGAAGTAGCCCTTGCGCGCGGGGTCGAAGTACACGAGTCGGAACGACGGAATGTGGGGCTGCAAGTCGAGCGGCCGGAGGAACTGGCGGAACACGGTGATGCCGGAAAGCTCCTGTCGCTCCGCGCCGCGTTCGAGCTGCGTGGGATCGTAGAGTTTCCAGCCGTCGAGATCGACCGGTTTCGGCGGGCTGATCGTGTCGAGGTTGCCGCTGCCGGAAATGATGATTTCGACCGGGATCGGCTCGCCTTGCGTGCACTCGGTGATGTCGCTGCGCGTTTCGATGCGGAAGTCGCCGACCGCATTGACGAATCCGTCGGGCGCGTCGGGTGGCAGCTCGCGGGAGTCGAGGTCGAGTCTGGGAATCTGCAGGAAGACCTCTTGGGCGACTTGGCGCAGGAATCCATCGAGCACCATTTGGCCGGTCATCAGTCGGAGGCGGGCCGGGCCGATGCCGATCCTGCCGATGCGGTTGGGCATCAGTGTGCTCGGGTAGGCGATGGCGAGGTGGGGTGCGCCGAGAAGATTCGCACTGCCGCGCATCATCGACGGCTGAAAGCGCCAGGATGACAATCCGTCGCGCTCGAATTCCGGCACGCCCCAGTCGATGACCTGCACCTGATGCGGCAGGTAGACCTTGAGTTCCACCGGAGTGGCTTCGTTGATGTAGGGAGCGCCATTGAGCGCGCGGAAGGTCGCGGCGTAGCGGAACCGCTGATTGCCGGCCACGGCGTCCGCCCACTGCAACTCGTCGGGATCGAAGACCTCGAACTCGAGCGGCTCGGTGCGCAGTGCGCCATCGGGAGTGATGATTTCGATGGATGGAATCGTCCGGCGACCGACGTTGTAGCCGGAAATCATGAATTCATACACGTATTCCAGTTTCCTTCCCGGCAGGAGTTTCGCCTGTGGATCGCGTCGGATCGGGCGGATGTCGAAGTCACGGGACTCGGGGATGGTTGGCGTCGCTGGCGGGCGCGCGCCGCTCACTCCGATTTCGAGCATCGCCTGCTCGCCGCGGGCGAGGAAGCGCGACGACATGCGGCTGATGGCTTGTGCCGGAGCATCGCTTTGGGCGGGGGCAACCGCCGTGAGCGCCAACAGGACAAGCATGCAGGCACGGAAGAGATGGAGTTGGTTTAGGTTCATCATCGTTTCACCAATCTTTTTCCGGATCGACTTGTTCCACTTGTCCGGAGCTGCGTTGTCCGCCCTGTGTCGATGGATCCGCAGCCTGGGGTGGCGGACCGGTCTCGCGGTCGGCATTTTCCTGGAGCAGGCGGCGCGCGCGGTCCTCTTTTGATTCGCCCGGTCTCGCCCCGCTGGGTTCGTCGGTCTCCTCCGGCTTCGGCCGGTCGCCAGATCCCTTGCGATCCTTCTCGTCGCCGCCCTTGCCTTTCTTCTTGCGCTTGCCGCTGCTGCCCTCGCCATCGTCATCGCCTTCTTGGTCACCTTCCTTGCCGCCGGCTCCCGCCTGCGGCGTGCCCATCGCCATCGCCATGGTCAATGCCTGTTCCTCCTGGTCGAGCAACTCGAGCAGGCGTTTGAGATAAGTCATCGCCAGAGCACGGTTGTGGAGAGCGACATCGTCATCACGCTTCAGCGCGAGAGACGAATCGTAATGTCGCACGGCATCGGCCCAGTCGGTGGCGGTGCCCCGCAGGATTTCAAGCACATCGCGCTTCCGCTGATCCGCGCCATCGTCGGCGTCCCGGCGTTTCAGCGCCTCCTTCGCTTCTTCGAACAGCTTGGCGATGATGTCGTTGAATTCCTCGAGCGTGGGAGTCGTCGGACCTTTCGGATAAGATCGCCCGGCGAGGGCGTTCCATCCGAGTTGGAACGCGGTATTGCCCATGCCGGCGTGACCCTGTGCGGCGATGGCGGGATCGTTGGAGAGGACCGCCCCGCTGAACGCACTGCGGGCCGATTTGAAATCACCGGATCGATACGCGGCGACACCCTGCCCGAGACGGAATGATTCCGGATCCGCACCTGGCAGGCTGCGTTCGGCCAAGCGGCCATAGCCTTCCGCCGCCTCCTTCAATCGTCCGCTGCGCAAGGCGTTCCATGCGTCGGTCACCGGGTCGGCCGGGCATTCGGTCGGGATCAGCACGCAGACTGCACAAGCGGCGGCTGCCGCGTGTCTCACCGCACGCCAGCGGGTCGAGGCGATCGCGGCAGCGGCAAGCATCACGATGGCCGGCAGAACCAGCCATTGGTAATGCTCGGCGACTTCCTTGCGTTGGGGGCCTTCGATTTCAAAAGCATCCATGTCGGCCACCGCCGTGCGCACCATGGCCGGGATGTCGGTGCCGGCTCCGAGGATCGCGAAGCGGCCGCCGGTGCCATCGGCGAGATCGCGCAGCACCTCGGTCTTGAGTCGGCTGATCACCGGCAACCCGTTCTTGTCGACCATTCGTCCGCGGGGTGCGTTGCGATTCCTGAAATCCGGGTTGGGCACGTAGTCGCCGTTTTCAGTGCCCACGCCGACCGCGAGAATGAACACGCCGGCGGCTTTCGCTTCCTCGATCATGGCGCGGGTTCTGCCGTTGTGGTCCTCGCCGTCGCTGATGAGAACGAGCACGTTGTTGCGCTGACCGGTTTTGCGCAGCGTCGAAATGCCGAGCTTGAGTGCATCGGCGATGTTCGATCCGCCGATCGACGTCCAGGTCTCGTCGATTTGGTCCGTGGTCTCGAGTACCGCGCGGTGGTCGATGGTGAGCGGTGCGTACACGTAGGCGCTGCCGGCGAAACCGATGAGTCCGAAGCGTTCCTGTGGCATGGCTTCAGTCAGCTCATGCACGAGCACCTTCGCCTGGCCGAGCCGGTCCGGCTTCACATCGGCGGTGCGCATGCTGCGCGACAGGTCGAGGGCGACCAGCACGTTGCGCGCCACGGTGCGCTCCGTGCTCACGCCGGACTCGGTGTACGGGCGGGTCAGCGCGAAGACGAGCAACACGCAGGCCGCGACGAGGAATCCGAGCGCGAAACGCCGTGGCAACGCGCTGCCCGAGAGAATCAAGCCGCGGCGGAGACGGTCCGCGACAAAAGCCGACCACCGCCGGCCCCGTGCACGCGCGAGGATCGGGGCTGCAGCGATCAGCAAAAGCAGCGGCAGCAGGGCGACGAGCCAGAGTGGATGGGCGAGATGCACGATGGCTTCAGGGGGCGGGCGGGGGATGGATCGCGAGCAGGGCGGCCGCCGAGAGGGCCGCAAGCAATGTGGCACCGACGAACCAGGGAAACAACTCGGTATCGGCGACGATGGTCAGGGTTTTGGCGGTTGATTTCTCCAGTTCGTCGATGGTGATGAACGTTTGTTCGAGCGATTCGAGGTTTTGCGCCCAATAATGTTCCGCGCCGGTGAGATCGGCGATTTTGCGAAGCGTGGGCAGGTCGAATTCCTGATAGGGGAACCGCTGGATCGAGCGGTCCACCCGGCCTTCCTTGGTGCCGATGGCGATCGTGTAGATGCGGATACCGAGATCGCGTGCCAGCTCGGCCGCCTCGACCGGGGCGATCTTGCCCGAGTTGCTCGCGCCGTCGGTGATGAGAACGATGATTTTGCTTTTCGCATCGCGTGAGTCGAGCCGCGATGCTGCGGCCGAGATCGCCGATCCGATGGCCGTGCCTTGTTCTTTGACGCTGCCGGTTTCGAACTGGTCGTTGAGCCTGAGGCTCATCAGCGACTGGCGCACCCACTTGTGGTCGAGCGTCACCGGGCTGGCATCGCGCGGCCGACCGGCGAAGGCGACCAGCCCGATGCGGTCGTCGGGCCGGTTGGCGATGAACCGGTCGACCACCTTCTTCGCGACATCGATGCGTTTGGCTTTTTTCCCTTGGTCGATGAAGTCGTCGATGTCCATTGAGAGCGAGACATCGAGTGCGATCATGATGTCGATGCCGCTCGACTCGCGGCTTTGGTATTGGTCGCGCCAGACCGGCCGAGCCATTGCGAGGATGGCGAGAATGGTGGCTGCGGCGACGAGTGAGCATGCGAGCCTGCCGGCGGTTTGCCGCGGACGTGACGCCAGCCGCGCGAGCACTGCAAGGTTGGGAAACAGCACGGCCGCTTCCGGGCCACGGCGTCGGCGCAGCAGCAACAGCAGCGCGGCGGGCACTAGCAGCAGAAGCCAGCCGGGGTCAGCGAACCGGAATGACGAGAAAGCCGGATTCATGGCGCGGCTCGCTGGTGCAGGGTTTCGAGGAGCGTGCGCGCCTCGGCGAGAATCCCGGTGGGATCGGCGTCGGGTGGTTCAGGTGCGTATTTGAATGCGGCGAAGCGTGCGAACCCGCAGACCGCCGCATCGCGCGTCTGCGCGTCGAGCATTTGCAGCGCATCGTGACGGGCGATGAATTCCTCGTGGGTTTCGTAGAGCGACGGATCGCCGGTGGCGGCGACGAGGTAGCGGCGAAGCACGAGCGATCCGTGGATGGCCGCGTCGCGCGGGTGGCGGGGATCGGCGGATTCGAGGTCGAGGCGTGCCCGTTCGTATGCCGACCGCAGGCGCTCCGACGGGTCGCTGGATTCCCTGCGGCGCAGCAGGACCCAGCAGGCGGCGAGGATCGCGATCAGCACGGCGCAGGCGACCAGCCATGGCCATGCCGATGCCTGCGGCAAGAGCGCCTCGGGCGAGCGGGGCTCGAGGAGTTGCAGCGGGTTTGGAGTCGGCGGGTTCATGGCGGCGGTCAGCGCGTGCGCTTCCGGGCGCGGCGTCGCAACAGGCGGTGGAGTTCGGCGAGTGTGTCGCCGGAGGTGCCGAGATCCGCATGGTCGATGCCGTGCTTGCGGAACCACCCGTCCGTTTCCTCGCGTTGTTGGTTCGCGAGTTGTTGGTAATCCGCGCGCAGGGCGGCGGAGCCCGTGTCGACGATCGCTTCAAGCCCGGATTCCGGATCGATCATCGCCACGGTGCCCGCTGCGGGCAGTTCGTTCTCGAGCGGATCGGTGACGCGCAGTGCGATCGTGTCGTGCTTGAACGAGAGCTTGCCGAGCGCGCGGTCGAGCGGTTGCGGCGATTGGAAGTCGGAGATGAGGCACACGAGCGACCTGCGCCGGAGCGTGCGCAGCAGCAGGTCGCAGGCGGCCTCGATCGAGGTGCCCGAAGCGGTCGGACGCGCGACCAGGATCTCGCGGATCATGCGCAGCAGGTGGCGGCCGCCTTTCGCGGGCGGGACGTAGAGAAGCGGCTGGTCGGCGAACACGAGCAGGCCGGTCTTGTCGCCGTTGTTGAGCGCGCTGAAGCCGAGCACCGCGGCCGCTTCGGCGGCGGTCTCGCGCTTGCTCCAGCGCACGCTGCCGTAATCGACCGAGCCGGAGACATCCACTGCGATCACCACGTTGAGTTCGCGCTCTTCGTGGAACTTGCGCACGAACGTCTGGTTCATCCGCGCGGTGACGTTCCAGTCGATGAAGCGCACTTCGTCGCCGTGCTGGTATTCGCGGAAGTCGTCGAAATCGAGTCCTTGTCCGCGGAACGAGGAAAGGTATTCGCCCGAGAACGATTCGCGCACCAACCGACGAGCCTTCAGCTCGAGCTTGCGCACGCGCTGCATCATCTCATCGACCTGTTCGTCGGTCAGCATGCGGTTGGTTCGAAAGCTCCGGTGGCACCGGCACCGTCGGTCGCGGTCACGGCACCGGCACCTTGGCGAGGATGCGGTCGATCACGGTGTCGGTGTTGGTTTCCTCGGCCTCTGCCTCATAGGTGAGGAGAATGCGGTGGCGCAGGACGTCGTGCGCCATGTCCTTGACGTCCTGCGGTGTGACGTAGGCGCGGCCGTTCATGAAGGCGAGCGCCCGCGCGGTGAGTGCGAGGTTGATCGTGCCCCGCGGCGACGCACCCGCGCGCACGAGATTGGCCAGCGATGGATCGGCCGACGCCGGATGCCGTGTGGCGTGGATGAGCTGGACGATGTAGTTGCGGATGGCGGGGTCGATGTAGATGCGGTTGACGGCGTCGCGCGCGGCGGAGACTTGGGCCGGAGAGGCAACGATGGCGGTGACCGGTGGTGCTGCCGATGTAGCCATGCGGTCGAGGATCACGAGTTCCTCTTCGCGGGTCGGGTAGCCCACGGTGACTTTGAGCAGGAAGCGGTCGAGCTGCGCCTCGGGCAGCTGGTAGGTGCCTTCCTGGTCGATCGGGTTTTGTGTGGCGAGCACGAGGAATGGCCGGGGCAGCGGATACGAGCGATCGCCGAGCGTGACCTGGCGTTCCTGCATCGCCTCGAGCAGGGCCGACTGCACCTTGGCGGGCGCGCGGTTGATTTCATCCGCGAGGATCAGGTTGTTGAAGATCGGGCCGAGCTTGGGCTCGAACTTGACGGCCTGCGGGTGGTACACCATCGTGCCGACGAGATCGGCGGGCAGGAGATCCGGCGTGAATTGGAAGCGGGCGAACGTGGCGTCGAGCGATCCGGAGAGCGCCTTGACCGCCAGTGTCTTGGCCAGGCCCGGGACCCCTTCGAGCAGGATGTGGCCGTTGCACAGCAGGCCGATGAGCAGGCGGTCGACCAAGCGGTCCTGACCGACGAGCACGCGGCCCATTTCCTCCTTCACTTGTGCGATCCACCCGCTGGTACGGCCGATTTCCTCCTGCAGTTCCTCCGTGTTCATGTCGATGTCGCCGGGAGTGTGGCACGACCCCGGCAGTGCGCAACTGGCAAAGCGGAACCGGGCCCGATCTTTGCTTATCCTGCGGCTGGGATGACCGGAACGAACGGCCATGTGCGGCGCATCACGCCTCGGGCGTCAGGATCTTGGGGAAGATCGGGCTGGGCGAGCCGACCTGATGGCCTTCGGCGACGAGGCCCCAGTGGAGGTCCGGGAGTTGCAGTCCGGTGAGTTGCGGCAGTGCGAGTTGTTCCGCGATCATCGAGGAGGCCTCGGGCAGCACGGGACCGAGCAGCACCGCAGCGTGGGCGAGGCTTTCCACCAAATGCTGCAGCACCGTGGCGAGGCGCTCTTGGTTGGCGGAGTCCTTGGCGAGTTCCCACGGTTTCATGCGCTCCGCATAGACATTGCAGTGATGCACATGCGACCCGAAGGCCTCGAGGGCGGCGGCGACATCGAACTGGTCCATCGCCGACTTGTAGGCGGCGGTGCTGTCGAAAAGGGAGGACTGCAACGCGAGGTCGGCGTCGTCGAACGGTCCGCCGCGGGAGACCACGCCGCCGGTGTAGCGCCGGCTCATGTTGAGCGCGCGGTTGCAGAGGTTGCCGAGCTCGTTGGCGAGTTCGGTGTTGTAGAGCATGACGAGCCGTTCGGCGTCGAAGTCAGCGTCCTTGCCGGTGACGATATCGCGCACCAGGTAGTAGCGGAGCGCGGCGGTGCCGAATCGCGCGGCCAGCTCGTCGGGGTCGATGATGTTGCCGAGCGACTTGCTCATTTTTTCGCCGCGGATGTTCCACCAGCCGTGGACAATCAGGCGCGGCATCACCGCGTCCCCGAACCCGAGGGCGTGCAGCATGCAGAGCCAGTAGATGCCGTGTGCGGGAACCAGGATGTCCTTGCCGATCACGTGCACGGGACGTTCGTCCGCGGTCCACAATTTCGAGAAGTCCGGCAGTCCGGCATCGGGCTGCGCGCGGAATCCGGCGAACGAGACGTAGTTGATGAGGGCGTCGAACCAGACGTAGGTGACGAACCCGGTGTCGAACGGGATTTCGATGCCCCAGTGCAGGCGGTCCTTCGGGCGCGAAATGCACAAGTCGGTGCCCGGATTGCGGTCGAGCGCGTTGAGCAGCTCGGATTTGCGGAAGACCGGCAGCACGGCGTCGGCCGACTGTTTGAGATAGCCGCGCAACCAATCGGTGTGCTCGCTGAGTTTGAAATACCAGTTTTCCTCTTCGATTTCGACGACCTCGCCCCACTCGGCTCCGAACGCACCGGAGGCATCGCGATCGCGGTCGGTGAGGAATTGTTCCTGGCGCACCGAGTAGTGGCCGCGGTGGGTTTTCTTGTAGAGTTGTCCTTGGTCCTTGAGCGCCTGCAGGATGGCCTGCACGCAGGCCTTGTGGCGCGGGTCGGTGGTCTCGGCCCAGCCGTCGTGGGAGATGCCGAGCGTGCTCCACAGGTCGGTGAATTTCGTGGTGATCCCGCGCACGAATTCCGCGGGATCGATGCCGAGGCGTTCGGCCGTTTGTTGGACTTTCTGGCCGTGCTGGTCGACGCCGGTGAGGAACTGCACATCGTCGCCGCGCAGACGGCGGTAGCGGGCAAGCACATCGGCGAGAACCTTCTCGTAGGCATGACCGATGTGCGGCGCGCCGTTGGTGTAATCGATCGCGGTGGTGATGTAGAACACGGGGGAGGAGCGATGGGGCAGCCGCGAAGACCGGTGCCGGGATCAAAGCAAACCGTGGGTCTCGAGCAGCGTGCGCAGTTGCGTGCGCTTTGCCGGGTCGAGCGGAACGAGCGGCAGGCGGAACTCATCGCTGCAGTGGCCCTGCAGCGCGACGGCCGACTTGATCGGCACGGGATTGACATCGAGCGACATCAGCCCGCGCATCAGCGGGTACCATTGCTTGTGGATGACGAGTGCTTCGTCGAATGATCCGTTGAGGCAGGCCCGCACGAGGCGGGCCATAATGTCGGGCATGAGATTGGAGGCCACCGAGATGAGTCCGCGTGCGCCGCAGGCGATGAACGGCAGGGTGAGCGGATCATCGCCGCAGAGGATGTCGAAGGTGTCGGGCAGCGCTTGCACGAGCTGGCTTGCGCGATCGACCGAGCCGCCCGCTTCCTTGATCGCGACGATGTTCGGGCAATCGGCGGCGAGACGTGCGGTGGTGTCCACCGAGATCTCGATGCCCGACCGGCCGGGGACGCTGTAAAGAATCACCGGTAGCGCGGTGGCTTCGGCGATCTTGCGGTAGTGTTGGTACACGCCTTCCTGTGACGGTTTGTTGTAGTACGGGCAGACTTGGAGTGTCGCGGTGGCACCGAGTTGTTCGGCCGCGCGGGTGAGCTCGATCGCCTCGCTGGTTGCGTTTGCGCCGGTGCCCGCGATGACCTCGCAGCGGCCGGCGGCGGCTTCGACGGCGAGGCGGATCACCTCGATGTGTTCGGCGGTGTCGAGCGTGGGTGACTCGCCGGTGGTGCCGACGGGCACGATGCCGTCGACTCCGCCCGCGATCTGCCGTTCGATCAGCGATTGGAAAGCGGAGACGTCGACCGCACCATTGCGGAACGGAGTGATGAGCGCGGTGTAGGTGCCGGTGAAGCGCATGGCGCGGCAATCATGGACGATTGCCGCCGCAGGTCAAAGCCGGATCCGGCTCGTGGCGGGAATTTCCGCGATCCGGAGGGGTCATCCGTCGATTTCGATGCTGCCCTCGAACACGAAGTCGGCCGGGCCCGTGAGGGTGACCTCCGCGAACGAGCCGTCTGGCATGCGGACGAAGCCGATCTCGAGCGTGTCGTCGCCGGCCACATCGACTTTCACCGGCGACGGGGTGCCGGTGAGCAAGTGGTGGATGAGCGCGCAGGCGGTGACGCCGGTGCCGCAGGCGAGCGTTTCGTCCTCGACGCCGCGTTCGTAGGTGCGGATGGCGATGTGGCCAGGAGCGACCGCGGCCGCGAAGTTCGCATTGGTGCCGGCCGGGGCGAATGCCTCATGGCGGCGGATCGCCCGGCCGAGCGCGACGACATCGGTGCGCTGCAGCGCGTCGGCATCCGCGAGGAACGTCACCGCGTGGGGGACCCCGGTATTGATGAAGTGAATGGCTGCATCGAGACCGGGAAGGACGACGCCGGTGTCGGACTTGAGGTCCTTCGGGTCCGACATCGCGATTCTCACCTGATCGCCGACGATGTCGGCCGCGAGGATGCCGGCGATCGTCTCGAAGGTCACGCGCGAGCGGTTCGCGCCGTCGAGCGTCGCGGTGTAGCGGCCGAAGCAGCGCGCGCCGTTGCCGCACATCTCCGCCTCGCCGCCGTCGGCGTTGTAGTAGCGGAACCGGAAATCGGCCCCGTGTTGGGATGGTTCGACTGCGAGCAGTCCGTCCGCGCCGATTCCGCGGTGGCGGTCGCAGAGCGCCTCGATGGTGCCGGCGGAAAGCCGGACCGAGAGGTCGCGGTTGTCGATGACGATGAAATCGTTGCCGGCACCATTCATCTTGAGGAAGCGGAGGATCATGGCGGCGAGCATGGCCGAGCCCCGTGCCGTCGGCAAGTCCGGCCTGCAAGATGCGCTTGCCGGATGTTGAAGCGTCCGGTTATCAAGGGTCAGCAATCTTTGGCATCATGGGTGATCCGCAGCTTCTCCAACTCCTCCGCGACACCGATGCATCGCCATTCCGTCAGCGTCTGGCGGGCTGGATCGAGTCCCGCCGCGTTCAGTCGTGGATCGTGGCGGTGATTCTCGTCAACGCGGTGGTGCTGGGCATGGAGAGTTCTCCCGCGCTGATGGGCAGGATCGGGCACGTCCTGCTGGCGATCGACAAATTCTGCCTGGCGGTGTTCATCGCCGAGATCCTAGTCAAGCTGGTGGCGTTCCGCGGAATGTTTTGGCGCAGCGGTTGGAACTGGTTCGATGTGCTGGTGGTGGCGATCGCGCTGGTGCCGGGCATCGGCCCATGGGCGGTGCTGCGCTCGCTGCGCGTGTTGCGTGTGCTGCGCCTGCTCACGGTGATCCCGTCGTTGCGCCTGGTGGTGGCGGCGTTCATTCATGCGATTCCCGGCCTCACCGGCGTGTTGGCGGTGATGATGGTGTTCTTCTACACGGCCGGAGTGCTCGCGACAAAGTTGTTCGGCGCGGGTTTTCCCGATTGGTTCGGCACGCTTGGGCGCAGTTTGTACAGTTTGTTCCAGATCATGACGCTGGAGAGCTGGTCGATGGGCATCGTGCGGCCGGTGATGGAAGCCCATCCGTTTGCTTGGGCGTTTTTCGTGCCGTTCATCATCATCGCCACCTTCACGATCCTCAACCTGTTCATCGGCATCATTGTCTCGACGATGCAGGAGCTTTCGGTGCTGCCTGCCAGCCGGACGGCGGGGCCGGAACTCGGCGGCTTGCTCGAACGGATGGAGGGAGACCTCAAGCAACTGCGATCGCTTGTCGAGCGCCTGCAGGGCGGGGGCGACAAGCCGACGGAGGACGACAAACCCGGCTGAACACCGCTTGGCCTTGCGCGATCGGGGGATTCCGGTCCAAATGGAAATCCCGATCGGTGGATCCGCCGACGCCGGGCATTGTCATGAACGCCGTTCGCGCCGCTGCCGTGATCTCCGGAGTGCTTGTGCTCATGGCCCCGGCACAATCGTCCGCGCCGCGCGTGCTCGTCCCGACCGCCGGACCCCGGATGGTGCCGCAACCCTCCGCAACTTCATCCGTCAGCGCGGCGCATCCCTGGAGAAAGCACATCACCTGCACGATCTTCTGGATCGGCGAACAACCCGACGGGAGAAACCGCACGCCCAACGACAAGTCGTCGTGGGACCAGAAGTGGGTCGAACAATTCGGCGGCTACGACAACCCCGATCCCGCGGCGCGCGTGGCCGATCGCACCGGAGGCGATTTCCGCCCGCGCGCGTTCATCCCGCGGCTCAATCCCTTCTACATCGCGCTGCCCTACAACGACGTGCTCGACCACCGGACGCACAAGCCCGAGGCGGCGCGGGTGATCCCTTGGTTCCGGAAATCGCGCCCCGAGCCGGGCAAGACCGTGCTCAAGGGACGCTGGCTGCAGATCCACCACAACGGGCGCAACTGCTTCGCGCAATGGGAGGATTGCGGACCATGGACCACCGACGACTGGGAGTACGTCTTCGGTGGTCAACCGCCCAAGACGCGCGAGAACGGCGGTGCGGGCATCGATCTCTCGCCGTCGGTGCGGGATTATCTCGGCGTGAAATCGGGCGACAAAGTCCACTGGCGCTTTGTCGAAGCCGGGCAGGTGCCCTACGGGCCGTGGAAACGCTACGGGCAAACGGCGGCCGCCGACCCGGATCTGGCCGTGCTGCAGCGGGAGATGGAGCGGCTGCGCTTGCGGCGCGACGAGGAATTCATGAAAAAACCGCTGGGAAACTGAGGTCGCGACGCGGCCCGCGGCGCGCGGATTTTCCATTCCATTCTTCTTGACTCCGCCACGCCGTCCTCCTAAATCCCCGCCCCGCAACGAACCCCCCGGATCCCCAGTCATGGCCAGCGCACAAGTGATTCTCAAGGAAAAGATCGAAGGTCTCGGCGCCGAAGCCGATGTGGTGAAAGTGCGCGCCGGCTACGCCCGCAATTTCCTCATCCCGCAAGGCAAGGCCTACGAGGCCACCAAAGCCAACCTGCGCCACGTCAATGCACTCAAGGTCGCCCGCACCCGCCGCGAAGCCGAGGAGTTGCTTGCCTTCCAGGAACTCGCGACCCGAATCTCGAAACTCAAGCCGCGCTTCACTCTCGCCACCGGGCAAGGCGGCAAGGCGTTCGGCTCCGTGACGAGCATGGACATCCACAAGGAGCTCGAAAACCAGGGGATCGTCATCGACCGCCACGCGATCGAGCTCGAAAAGCCCGTCAAGAAGTCGGGCAAATCGGAGATCGCCATCCGCCTCCATCCGCAGGTGGCCGCCACGCTGACCATCGTCGTCGAGGCCGGTGAAGAGGCTACCGTGGACGACTCAACCGAAGCCTGAGTGCCGCGCGGGACCGCGCCGCATTACACCTCGAGGCCATGTGACGCCGTGACCGGGCAATTGAAGGAAACCGGCTCTCCAGCGGAGATCACCACGATTTCAGCAATCGCGAATTGTTCCGAACCGGCGAAGCGCCTCGCTTCGTGCACGGTCAATCGCAGATAACGCCCGGATGCTCCGCATCGAAAATGAACCGGCGAGATGCCCGCGGTCTGATCCTCAAGCGCCGCATCGCGCGCGATCCCATGCGGCTGCGTGAATGTGGCATCCATCGCGGTCTCCAAGCTCAGCCGCCGCGGCAGCAGGTCCGGCCCGCCACCGGCTTTTAGAGATGTCGGCACCAGATAGACTGAGTCGATCGAGTGCGGCTCGAGGAGGTCGAGAGTGTTCACCGGATGGTCCGCTGCCCGCGGCTCGAGGACGCCTCGGTATCCCAGCTCCCTGCTTGTCGGCGGAGCCTCAGGCAGTTCGAGTTGGCGGATCTGTTGCTGCAGGCGACCGAGCCGCGACTCCGCCTCCACAATGCCGGGTTGGAGCCGCTTGGCGAGTGCTCGAAGGATCCCGCTCGATGGACTGGATTCGCTGGATGCTTGATCACTGGAAAGATGGCTCTTTGAACACGAAACTGAAGCCAGCAGACAAGCCAGGATGGCAATGGTTCGTATGTGAAACATCATCATTTGACCGGGTGGCAACCGATGGAATGATGAGTTTTTTTAAAAATTGATCAACTCTTTTTGATGAAAAGAAGGTTCTGAATATCATACGTCATGACGTATTTGACACCAGCGTGGCGACGTACTCTGGAGGCATGCCCGAGCGGGCGGTTTTCAGGCGAGGAAGGCTTTGACGGCCTCCCGTTTGAGCCGGAGTTCCCGCCATTCTTGGGCGAGTCGGCTGGCTTCGATGATGCCACAGCCGGCGGGCAGGAGCAGTTGCTGCGGGTGCCACCAGATGCCGCGGATGGCGACGACCGAGTGGAAGCGGCCGTTGTGGAGGAGGCCGAACGGTGCGCCGAAGCCGGCCGGGCATTCGAGGCGTCGGCGCCAGTCGAGCAGCATCTCGAGGGTGTGCGGGGTGCGCGGCAGCGGGCCCAGCGCCGCCGTGGGGTGCAGCCTGCGGATCAGCGCGTCCGGTTGGATCGGCTCATGCAGGGTCACCCGGATGCGGCTGAGAAAATGAACAATGGATCCGAGGGGAAGGATCTCGCGGGGCGAGCGGCGGACCTCGCCGAGATCGGTGAGCTTGGAAACGAGGGATTGGGCGACGTACTCGTGCTCGCGGATTTCCTTATCGTCGGCTTCGAATGCGTCGCGGTCTTCGCAGCGGGCGGTACCGGCCAGTGCCATCGTGTGAAGTTCCGGGCCCTCGATCGCCACCAGCAGTTCGGGCGTGGCACCGGCGAAGCCGACCCCGTCATCCGACCAGCCATACGTCATCAGCGGCGGCTTCTGGCGCACCATAGCCGCGGTGATCGCCGGGGCGGCTGCCGACCCACACTTGCCGATTTCAATGACGACCGGCACGGTTTTTTCAAAAACTCCGGCTCGGATGGCTTGGAGGACTTCCTCGAAGACGATCGCGAAGGGAGCGGTCGATGGAGCCTGCCAGGTGATGGCCGGCACCGGGTGATGCGGGAATCGGTCGGCCGCATCCGCAGCGGAGAGCACTTCGACCCGGGACGGGTGCTTCCACGGCCGCGGATCGGCGAGCGCGAAGTCCTGAAGGTGGAACGCGGTGCCGGACTGCGGTGGGTCGGCCGATTCACGGAACGGGCCGTGACCCAGCACGAGGCGACCATCGGCAAGTGCCAGCCAAGCGAATGAGGCGTCTGAGGTCATGCCGGAAAACCGCTGGACGATGGGACTGGCCCGGCAGTCAGGCAAGCGCGGCATCGCGGCAGTTCGATCAAAACGCGTCGCGCACGTGGCGGACTTCGGGTTTGCGGCCCTCGCTGACAAGCACTTCGATCACGTCGAAGCGCCAGGGGACTTCGCGCGTGCCGAGTCTGCGCAACCAGGCGTCGGCACCGCGGGTGATGAGTGCCTGTTTGGTTTTGTCGACGGCATCCAACGGCCGGATCTTGGTTTCGGCCTTGCGGGTTTTCACTTCGACGAAGAGCAGCAACCGGCCGTGAGCGGCGACGACATCGACCTCGCCGCCGCGGTGCCCGCGGAAGTTGCGGGCGAGGATGCGGTAGCCCTTGGAGCGCAGATAGGCGGCGGCGACGTCCTCGCCGAAGCTGCCGAGCCAGATGCGGTCACGCGGCTCGCCCGCCGCATCGGCGAGCCGCACCGGCGCGTTGAGCTTTCGGCTGAGCCTGGCCGTCAGCCACGCGATGAGTCCACGCACCATGATCGACGACAGGATGTCACGGCGCGGACACCGTGACAACGTCGATTGCCTTGCATCACCACTTCCATTCGAGGCCCGCGAAGATGCTGCGACCGTCGCCCGGGAGGAAGTTGCGGGAGTCGGCCCCCTTGGCATCGGCGATGACCCCGGTCGTTGCCGCGTAGGTGCGGTCGGCGAGATTCTTCGCTTCGACAAACCACGAGAGTCCGTCGTCGATGCGGCGGCCGAACTTGAATCCCAGCAACGCGTAGGGATCGGCGCTCAGCGTGTTGCGGTGATCGACGTGCGTTTTCTCCGGCACCCATTCGAAGGTGGGTCCGGAGTACCAACCGGAGGCGTGCTCCCACAGCAGTTCGCCGCGGATCAGGTGCGGCGGCAGACCGGCGATCGTGTTGTCGCCGTACACATCGTCGTCGTCGAATCTGAATCGTCCCCAGGTCCACGCGCTGCGGGCGACCAGCCGGTGGTCGGGCGACTGGTCCCATGACGAGCCAAGCAGATCGGCCTCGAAGAAGCACTCGACGCCCTGATGCAGCGTCTTGTCGGCATTGATGGTGCCGAGCGGCGTGCCCAAAGCATCGTTGAGCGCAAGGAATTCGTCGTCGACTTTGGACGCATACACCGCGGCATACCAGCGGATCGCCCGTTGATCGCCGCTGCGCACGCCGATCTCGAGCGTGTCGGCCGTCTGGGCTTGGTTGGCCGTGATGCTGTTGTTGGTTTCCGAAAACGACGGAGGTTCGTGACTGCGGCTCCAGTTGCCGAACACCTGAAGGTCGTGGATTTGCCAAAGCAGGCCCAGCTTCGGAGAAAACCCGTCGTCCTCCCGGTGGTACGTGGCACTTCCCAGTCGTTGGTCGTTTTTTCGCCGGTTGTGCGCATAGTTCGCGCCAGTGATCAGCGAAAGCCCACCGCCCAGCACATGACGGTTTTCCGCGAACAGTTCGGCATTCACCGCAGTCTGGTCGGCGTCGGCCGTCAGCGTGCCGCGCCGACCGAGTTCATTCCGGAAGGTCGCGGCATCGGTCGACCCGTAGCTCCAGAGGAATCCCGAACGCAGGTGATTTTCGCGGCCGAACAGCCATCCCTCGCGCGAGTGGACGATGCCGGCAAGCGTGTCGTTCGACAATTGGTCGATCACGCCGACAAACGGGGTGATCGGATGGTCGAGGTCTTTGTACGTGTGTGCGGCGATGAATTCCGTGGTGCCTTCGCCTTGGCTCAAGGTGGTCTTGGACGCGACCCGATAGAGTTGGAAGTCGCGTCGGTTGTCGTAGCGGACCGCACCAAACGGGCTGTTGTCAGCCTGTTTCGGGTTCCTGCGCAGTTCGGCTTTGGTGAGGCTTCCCGGCAGTTCGGATTCGGTGTTCACCGCGGTGAAGTAGGCGCGCGTTTCAACTCCGTTGGAGATCCTCCAGCCGGCATTGCCGAACAACCGCTGACCATGCTGTTCGGCATGCTCGCGGAATCCGTCCTGGAATTGCTCGGACACGCTGGCGTAGGCATCGACGGTTCCGTCGTTCCAACCTCCGGCGAGTCTCGATCTGAGGTAGCCGAAGGATCCGGCTTCGAGGCGCAGCGAGGCACCGGGGCTGCCGATGCCGGTGCGCGACCGGTAGTCGATCGCGCCGCCGAGGGTCGATGCGCCGTAGGCCAGCGCGTTGGCACCGCGCCAGATGTTGACGTGCGAGACGGCCAGCGGGTCGACCGCCTGCATGTCGAATCCGCCGTCGGCGAGGTTGAGCGGCACACCGTCCTGCATCAAGCGGATGCCGCGGCCGTGGAACGTGCGTTGGATGCCGGATCCGCGGATCGACAAACGCGCCTCGTCGGAACCGAAGCGCGGCTGTGCGACGACTCCGGGTGATAGCGCGAAGGTGTCGGCCATCGTGCTCGACCGACCGGTGAGGTAGCGATCCGCTTCGACGACTTCGGTGCCGCCCGGCGTGTTCGCCAGCTCCTTGCGGCTGGATTCGGGGGATGGTGCGGTCAGCGAGCCGCTCTCGCGCCGGTCTTGGACGACCAATCGTTCGAGTTGTCGGACGGGTTCCGCTGCCGCATTGGCGAGGAGGAGCATCGAGCAAAGAGTGAAATGGGGATTCATGATGGGGAAAGAGTTGGTTTGAATTCTGAGTTTGTGGAATGATCATGGCATGTGTGTGCGGACGACCGCATGGGTGCGGGGGTCCGCTGCGGGCAGGTTGCCCGGTTGGGGAAATGCGGGTTGCGTCCACGGCATTGAAGAAACCTGGCGACAAACGCGCAGGCAGCCGGGATCGATGGACCCGCGACGATGCGGGGCGCAGGGAACACTCACGCGTGGCGCGGCGGCGGCACGGGAGGGGCGTCGGCAGAACGATGCAGCAGACGCACAGGAGAGATCGGAGGAGACGGCTCGATCAGCCGCGCGACCGGATCACGCAGCGAGGCGAAGGCGACGGGAAGCAGCTCACGCAGGATCTTGCCTGCCTGTTCGGCATGAAGCGGCACCGCGGGATTCCCGGGCGCGGGCGAGTTCTCTCGCGCCGATTCAATCTTGCGGCAGAGGTCACACGGTTTTTCACCACCGAAGGTGTCTTCCACCGCCCGCGACCACCCGCTTTGCTTTGAATAGTCGAGCAGCATCGTGCCCCAGGCGTAGCATTGCAGCAGGCCCAGCGGACCGCCCGCCAGTTGCAAGCAACAGAGCAACGCGATCAGCAAATGCAGCGCTTTCTTCATCAAATCCACGAAGCAAACAACCGAAGCGATCATTCCACTGACGGAATGTCAACCGGAAGCGGAGATGAATCGTGGGGTAAGCAGACCGAACGGACGACCAAGGAGTCGGCTTCTTGCCTTGTTGATTGTCGCCGACTCAGGCCCCGGCAGGCTGAGGGATGCTCAAATTGCGGCAAATGGATTTGGCGTTGAAGGTTTTGATCTCCCGGTGTCTGGGGATTGCCTGGATTTCACCAGAAGATGGATTGATCCAGATGGAATGGCGGCACCTTCACGTTCCAGTCGGCAGCCGTGACTGGTCAAGTGTGTGATCAGAGCACTCCGCTTCATGCGGTGAGAACTTCAAGTCTCTCACCTTTCCCCAGCGACTCCATCGCAGTCTGCCTCCGGTATTCCAATACCGTCTGCACGGCCGACCTCAGATCATCGAGGCATTCCTCGACGGTTTCGCCTTGGGCATTGGCTTCCGGAAATTCAATGCAGGAAGCCGCGAAGCCGCTTTCCCCATCGGCCGAGCAGTCGTGCAGCAATGCCGTGATTTTCATCATGATTCAACCATGACCGATCGGGGCGTTCCTGTCAAACTCGTAGAAAAAGATCCCGCTCGTGAGGGAGCCTCTTCACTCGAATGCCAGCGACGTCTGCGCGACCGGACCGAACGAGCGCCGGTGATGCGGGCACGGGCCATGCAGTCGCAACGCCTCGAGATGCTCCTTCGTGCCGTAGCCCTGGTGTCGGGCAAATCCGTAATGGGGAAATTCGCGGTCGATCTCACGCAGGATTCGGTCGCGGCTCACCTTAGCGACGATGCTTGCTGCCGCGATCGAGAGCGATATTGAGTCGCCCTTGACGATCGCATCGTGGGGAATCGGAAATTCCGGCAACGGCAAACCGTCGATCAGGCAATGGTCCGGCCGCGGATCGAGTGAGAGGGCCGCGCGTGCCATCGCCAGATGCGTCGCCCGCAGGATGTTGAGCCGGTCGATTTCCCCGACCTCGGCGAATGCCACCGCCCACACCACGCCATCAGTGCCCGTAATGCGCTCGTAGAGTTGCTCGCGACGCGCGGGATTAAGCTTCTTGGAATCGTCGAGTCCCG
>VHCM01000029.1 GCA_016871685.1 Verrucomicrobiota bacterium | reverse complement strand
AGCGCACGTCGATGTCTCGGTGACTGGTTGGCACTTGCAGGCGCTCAAGGCACTCACCCACACGCGCCTGACATTCAAAGGCATGAATGCCACGATCAACCGCGGGCTGGATTGGCTCAACAGTTGCCAGATGCGCGAGGGCGGGTACGGCTATCAGAATTTCCATCCGCTGCAAGAGTACGCGCCGTATCACGCGCTCACCGGCAAAGGGATGCTTTGCAATCAGATGCTCGGTCGTGGCAATTCCGTGCAGGTGAGCCGCGCGCTGCGCCACATTCTCGACGGAGCCGCCTACGAACTCGAATACGACGGCCAGATCCGCAAGCTGCGTCACGACGGAACCGCCTTCAACTTCGATGGCGAACGCTGCGATATCTACGCGTTGTACTATGAAAGCCAGGCGCTGCTCTGGCAGGGGGGCGACCACTGGAAACGCTACATGGCCAAAACCCGCTTCGACACCCAGCTCGTCGAGCGGCAACACCCGGACGGCTCATGGCCGAGTCCCGGCGGCGGGGCGGTCGTCATCAAGGCGTCGTCCTCGTGGTTTCATGATGGCTACGTACAACAGAAAGGCCCCTGGGCGATCTCCGACGCAGCGGTGTACCGAACCGCCCTGTGCACGCTGACCTTGGAGGTGTTCTACCGTTTCCTGAGCACTGGCGGCGATAGCGGTCCGGGCATTTGAAACGACGGGTCGGGAAAGGCCGCGACGTCGCCATCCGGGTGGTGCCGTCGGCCCGGTGGATTTTCCTTGACTTCGGGCACCCGCTTATTATCGAATATCATTAGATCCTTTTCTTCGTGACCTTGCTGCACGAAGGGAAGCATTTGCCGTTCATTCTCCCTAAGCCCAAACCCATCCCACCCCCTATGAAACCGCAGTCCCCACCGACCTATCGTCGACTCCTCACGCCGCTTCTTCTCACGGCGGCCACCAGCACCCTCCACGCGCAAATCGCGATGGACGGTGTCCGCAACGCCTCCGATAACTACGCGCAACTCAGCGTCCAGGCCACCGCCAGCAACTGGGGAGGTGGCAACACGCTGGCCAATCTACACGCCGTGCAGGAAGGATCCTCGCTCGGCGTTTTTGTTGGCGGCAGGGCCAATGGCAACGCGTTCATCCTGTTCATCGACACGAAAGCCGGAGGTCTCGGCTTCATTCCCAACAACCTCATCACCTCTGGCGGCGAGGAATACACGATCAACAACCTCGGCAGCTCGTCCACCGCCGGGATGGTCTTTGAAGACGGATTTACACCGGACTACGCGGTGCGAATCTACGGCACCGGATCGGATGCCTACGTCAACACCTATGATTTGCAAACCGGCGCGCGCGGTTACTTCGGTCAGAGCGGCGGCACGACCCTCAACGGCTCGGGGTATCTTGCCGCGATCCGCACCACGTGGACCGATGTCGCCGACTCCGCCAGCCATGCCAACGGGGTGGAGCTCAAGATCAACCTGCAACAGGCCGGCGTGCCCGCCCTCGACGGCCAGACCGTCAAGATGATGGCGATCCTCGTCAACGGCGGCTCGAACTACGCCTCAAACCAGGTGTTGGGCTCACGCACTTCATCGACTGCCGACATCGGCGGCGGCCGCAACTCGATCAATTTCCAAGCCGAGGCCGGAACGCAGACGATCTCGACGGTGGTCAATCTCGGCGTGCCCGACAACGATCAGGACGGCATCGCCGATGCCGATGATCCCGATGATGACAACGACGGCCTCGCCGACACGGTGGAGACCGACACCGGGATCTTCGTTGATGCCAATGACACCGGCACCAATCCGCTGGTGGCCGACACCGACGGCGATGGTGTCAATGACGGCGCCGAAGTGACCGCTGGAACCAACCCGCTCAAGACGAACCACGCGGCCCTCACGGTGGCCGGTAGTTTCCTCAATCCGGCGTGGACCCCGGCACCCGGCAACGGCAACGACATGTCTCCTGTCGCCGGCGATGAGTTCGGCTGGACCCTTGACAAAGAGTTCTTCGACCTCAATGCCTACGAGGGCAAAATCACCGCCGGCAGCTGGGCGCTCAACTGGGGCAGTTCCGGAGGTCCGGGTGTGCTCGCACCCAACGGCGGCAACATCGCGTTCCAGGCCACGACCTACGGTATCTGGCGCATCTCCTTCAACACCGACACGCTCGCCTTCTCCTTCGAGCGTGCGACTTATCCGGACTACGCCGCTTTTGCCACGGCCTACGCGCTCACCGGCACGGAGTCCGGCGACAATGATCTTGATGGTTTCACCAACCTGCAGGAATTCGTAGCCAACACACATCCTGTGTACTCCGACACCGATGGTGACGGGATCTCCGACGGCGTCGACCTCTACCCGTTGGTTGACGACAATACGGACGGCGATCTCGACAACGACGGCCTGCTCGACGAGGCCGAAACCAACACCGGCGTCTTCGTCGATGAAAACAACACCGGCACGGACCCGAACAGCGCGGACAGTGACGGCGATGGCTACACCGACTACAACGAGGTCTACGGCTACAGCAACCTCGGCTTCGTCTCCGATCCGAACATCGCGAACTATGGAATCATGGCGGTACCCGGAAATCTCTTCGACACGAATCCTGACGATGGAGTCGATATGAACTGGAGACCGGACGGTAGCGGTGGCAATGCGATGGCCCGTCTCGGCGATTCGCTCGCCGACCAGCACCAGTGGACGCTCACCCACCGCGTGCTGACTCTCGGCACCTACTCCTACAAATACGCCGCGGGCAGTTGGGATCGCAACTGGGGCAGCGGCGCAGGCAGCACCCTAGTGCCCAACGGCGGCAACCTCAGCGCGGTCTTCAACGCCACGGGATTCCACACGTTCTCGTTCAACTCGGCGACCTTCACGCACTCGCTGGTCCGCACCGAATTCGCCGATGTGTCCGCATATCTCACGGCCTACGGGCTCGACGCCGATCCCGATGCTGACGCCGACGGAGACGGAGTGAGCAATTCCGGTGAATTCACCGCCAACACCGATCCGACCCGTGCCGACACCGATGGCGACGGCGTGTCCGATGCAATCGATTCGGATCCGCTCCAGTCGAGCCGCGACATCACCTTCAGCGTCGACATGGCCGTGGTCATCACCAACGCCGGCTTCGATCCCGCCACCGACTCGGTGGTCGTGAAGTTCTTCTCGGGCGTTCAGTCCGGCCAGCCGGACCTCGAGCTGACCCAGGTCGGCGAAACCACCGTGTACTCCGGCACGCTCACTGATGTCGCCGGAGCCGTTGGCACGTCGTTCGGAACCTACAAGTTCTTCAACAGCACGGAAGGCGCGCCCAACAGTGGTTATGAGTTCGGTTCGGACCGCACCTTCAACCTCGGCGCGGCCAACGAAGCGCAGGTGCTCGAGACCGTCTACTTCTCCAACGAGGCCCCGCCATCCACCGAGACCCGCGACGTGACGTTCTCGGTCGACATGAGCGTGCAGATCGCCAACGCCGAGTTTGATCCGGCCACCCAGGGTGTTGAAGTGCGTGGCTCATTCAACAGTTTCGCCGGTGGCTCATCGCTCGCGGATGACGATGGAGACAGGATTTACACCGGCACGCTGGCGATCACCGGAGACGCCGGAACCAACATCGAGTACAAGTTCTATGGCACCGGCGAGGACGGACTCGGCTATGAGACGATGTCCGACAACCGCTCGGCACAGCTCGGCACGGCCGACGAAGCGCAGGTCCTGGACAAGGTGTACTTCAACAATCTCACCCCGCCCTCTGCCGACTCCCGCCAGGTCGAGTTCTCGGTCAACATGAACGTGCAGATCACCAACGCCGCGTTTGATCCCGCCACCGAGAATGTCCAAGTGCGTGGTCCGTTCAATGGCTGGGCGGGCACGATCCTCAGCGACCTTGACGGCGACGGCATTTACACCGGTAGCGTGCTCATCGAGGGAGACGAAGGCGACTTAGTGGAATACAAGTTCTTCAGCTCGGGAGCCCTGTCGTGGGAGTCCCTCTCCAACAACCGGGTCCTCTCACTTGAGACCGCAAACGTCAACCAAGTGCTCGACACCGTGTACTTCAACAACCAGACCCCGCCGTCACAGCAGTTCCGCAACGTGACGTTCTCGATCGACATGAGCGTGCAGATCACCAATGGCGCGTTCAATTCCGCGACCGACGGCGTCGAGGTGCGTGGACCGTTCAATGGTTGGTCGGGCACCGCGTTGACTGCGCTCGGCAACGGGGTCTACTTCGGTGTGATCTCGGTGCAGGGCGACGAGGGAGCGTCGGTCGAGTACAAGTTCTTCAGCACGGGCACACTCTCGTGGGAATCGGTCGACAACCGCAGCTTCACCCTCGGCGTGGCCGGCACGCCACAGTTCTTGGGCACGGCCTACTTCAACAACCAGGAGCCGCCTCCGCCATCGTCCGGATTCAGCGACTGGGCCGACGCCAACGCTGGCGGTGGTGCCTTCGACGGTGACTTCGACGGTGACGGCATTCCCAACGGCACGGAGTACTTCTTCGGCGAGACCACGCCGGGTCCGACGGTCAATCCGCTGCCGGATGCCGATGGCCTCATCATTTGGCCGCGCGATCCGAACGCCACCGGCGTCTCATTCCGGATCGACTATTCGACCGATCTCGCGGGCTGGACCGACGTCACCGCCGACGCGGACCTCACCGATCCGGATGAAATCCGCTACACCCTAGATCGTGGTGTCGGCGGCGGATTCGTGCGGCTCGTCGTGATCGACGGCGGGGCGGGAAATGACTGATCCCGCACGCTGATCCCGTGCATTCAAAATCCGGCGAAACGGGGCGGTCGTCCGCTCTGTTTCCGCCGGGTTTTTTGTTGGGGGTCGTCACACGGATCGGATCCGCGGGCCGTGAAGGTCCTGTGCGGGGCCGGAGAGCGTCGGCCTCCCGTTGACACCCGCCCGCCCCCGGATGCTGGCCGCTTGGCGTTTGCGCAACCCACGCGCATCCCTGGTTTTCCGGGCTTGCCGCGGACCGCGTGAGCGCGTTCCTTGGCCTGGCATGAATTTTCGGACTCTCAACGCCCTGCTCTGGGGCAATTCGGTGGCGCTTGCCTGGATGTGGGGCCTGGGGCTGTTCTTCAGCGTTCAGATCACCTTCATGTTCGGCCTGCAGGGTTTGGTTTTGTTCGCTATTCCCAATGCGCTGGGACTGGTGCTCTTCGGTTGGCTCACGCAGATCGTGGCGCGACGTCACCCTGGAGGCTCCGACTCGCTGGCCATCTTCTTCGAGCGCTTCTCGCGCCCGTTCCGCCTGATCTTCTATCTCTATCAAGTGGTGGCGCTCACGCTCACGGTCTTTGCGCTCACCAAATACCTGTTCGTGCCGCTCGGCTTTGTCTCCGGGCCGATGGCGCCGCTCGTCCTCGGCATGGTGGTCTTCGTGGTGCTCGCCGCGGGGTGCTTGTTCGGCGAGGAGTTCGGCATCCGCCGGATCAAGGCAGGACATGCGATCCTTGGAACGATCCTCGCCGTCTGTGTGGCGGTGATCCTGCTGCATCTCGACCCGCTCGTTCCCACAACCATCCCGTGGCAAGCCGGCGACCAAGATGCCTGGGCCGGTCCGGGACTCGCTTCGTTCGCGATCCCGCTGCTCGTGGGATTGCTCGTCGGTCCTTGGCTCGACCTGCAACACTGGCAGCGCGCCATCCAGATCCATCGCGAGAACACCTCGGTGCGTGCCAGCTATCTCATTGGCGGACTGATCTTCCTGCTGTTGTTGCTCTTCCACGGCTGCCTCGCGGCGTGGGTGATCGCCAAGAGCGGCGCGGGGCCCATCGGCAGCTCCGGGCTCGACGGTTTCCGCTATGCGCACGATCTGGTGGTCTCCTTCATCGACCGCCTTGATGCCGATTCGAAAGGCCTGCTACCCGTGGCCTATTTCACGTTTCTCGCCATCTGCACGCTCACCACTCTGGACAGCGGCTACGTCGCGCTGAAGTGGTTCCTCGGCCAGAATGTGTCGAAAAGCCAGAACGTGCTGATCGGCATGCTGCCGAAACGCATTCTTGACTCGCCGATCCCGACTTTTCTGCTGGTGGCGCTGCTGACGATCGCCGGTCTCTTCGCCGGCCTCGAGCTAGAGTACTACATGGTGTTCTACGCATCATTTTTCGTCGGCTATGCGGCACTGGCGGTCGCGCGCTGCTTCGTGCCGAACTCACAGCAGCCGCTGCCGCAGATCCGCATGTTTTCGTTGGCGAGCATTTCGCTGGTGATCTTCGCCTTCGGGTATTTCACCGGCGCGGGCATGTTGATGATGCTCGGCTCGCTGATGCCGATTGTCCATGTCGCGTGGCTCGTCTTCAACACCGACCTGCTGCGTGTCGTGAGTGCGAAAGCCGAAGAGATGATTGGCGCTGCCTCCGAGATTCCGGCGATCCGCGCGATCACGCGCACCGCCCATGCGGTGAGGGCCACGAGCGTGAGTGCACCCGAAGCCGCCGACCCGCACGCCGTCGCCGGCCATTTCGAGGGCAAATGGTTCGTCTATTCGTTCATCGCGACCTATCAGGACACCAACTCGGTGGGCAATGTCTACTTCGGCATGTATCCGCTCTACGTCGGCAAGGCGCGCGAGCTGTTCTTCAACGCGGCGATGCCAGAGTTCGATCTCAAGACCACGCGATTCTACATCCTGACCCGCTCGTTCGAGCACAAGTACGTGCGCGAGGCGCGGGAGTTCGACCTGATCACGGTCAAGATCCGCGTGGCCGACTTCAACCGGAAGTTTTGCACGCTCGAGCATCAGATCTTCGGCTCGGACAACGAGCTGCTCGGCAAGGGTCGGCAAAGCCTGCTGTTCGTCTCCTCCAAGGACTACAGCCTGCTCGACATCCCGTCCGAGGCGCATCAAGCGTTCATGCCTTATCTATGACGGGCCGGAATCAACGGGAAAATCTGGACTCGGCCGGTAGGTTTTCTTCACCATAGATCTCCTGCGTTAGTGAGGATTTCGGTTGCTTTCGTCTTGCGCCTGGCCCCACTCCGCAATCACTCATTCCGCCATGTACGAGAGAAAAAGCCGGCTCAAGCCCGCCCAGCGACGTGAGTTGCTGCTGTTGTTCGTCGGCGGGGCCACCGCGCGCGCCGCCGCCGAGATCACCGGAGTGAACCGCAACACATCGGCGGATTTTTTCATGCGTCTGCGCAAGCTGATCGCCTCGAAACAACCCGACTTCGTGGTCGGTCCGGAATTCGTCGCCGACGACTTGTATCTCAGGGATTCGGTGAACAAGCGGACCGGCAGGCCGGTCGTGGTGAAGAGGTCGCCGGTATTCGGATTGTTCCGTCGTGACGGGCGGATCCACACCGCGCTCGTTCCGGCGTTGTGGGAACGCGTGGCGGATCGTGGTGACGCCGAGCCGGTTCATCCCGCGGGCATGGTGTTCACGCTGGTGAGGAAAGGCTCCTCGAGCACGTTCGACATGACGCATTTCTTCTATGCCAACGCGGTGGACGGCTGTGCCGGACGCACCTCCGACATCGTCAATTTCTGGAGCCAGGCCAAGCGCCATCTTTACCGCTTCAACGGCATCCAGCGCGACGCCTTCCACCTTTTTCTCAAGGAGTGCGAGTGGAGGTTCCAGCAGGAAGACCACGGCAAGCTCATGGAGCAGCTCGAAGGCTGGATCGCACGATCCAAAACGTGAGGCAGCCCGCTGGCGGGCGGGCCTGCGTGCTCAGCGCAGCCGCGCGGCGGCCGCCTTGGCGAAATAGGTGAGGATCATCGATGCGCCCGCGCGCTTGATCGCGACCAGGGACTCGAGCATCGCCGAGTCGCCGTCGATCCAGCCGGTGTCCGCCGCGCCGCGGAGCATCAGGTATTCGCCACTCACTTGGTAAGCGGCCACCGGCAGCGGCGTCCTCCGGCGGATTTCCGCGATGACGTCGAGGTACCAGCCGGCGGGCTTCACCATCAGGATGTCGGCACCCTCGGCGGCGTCGAGATCCGCCTCGAGCGCGGCTTCGCGCACGTTCGCCGGGTCCATCTGGTAGGTTTTCTTGTCGCCTTCCTTCGGGGCGGAGTCGAGGGCGCCACGGAACGGCCCGTACAGCGCCGAGGCGTACTTGGCAGTGTAGCTCAGGATGCCGCATTCTTGGAATCCCGTGTCATCGAGCGCCCGCCGGATCGCTGCGACGCGGCCGTCCATCATGTCGGAGGGTGCCACGATGTCGGCACCGGCCCGCGCGTGGCTCTGGGCCTGGCGGCACAACAGTTCGACGGTCTCGTCGTTGAGGATCTGCAGGCTGCCGTCGGCGTTTCTGCGGACGAGGCCGTCGTGGCCGTCGGAATTGTAGGGATCGAGCGCGATATCGGTGATGACGCACAACGAGGGATGGGCCGCTTTGAGCGCGCGCACCGTGCGTTGCACCAATCCATCATCGTTCGATGCCTCGCCGCCATCCGGCGATTTCAGGGCGTCGTCGATCTTCGGGAACAAGACCACCGCGGGAATGCCGAGTGCATGGGCCACGCCTGCCTCGCGCACGCATCCTTCGATCGACCAGCGCGTCACTCCCGGCATCGATGCGATCGGTTTGTCGCTGTCATCTTCATGGATGAAGAGCGGCAGGATCAGGTCGGCTGGTGAAAGCGTTGTCTCGCCGACGAGTGAGCGGATGGCCTCGGTGCGGCGGTTGCGGCGGGGGCGGATCATGGCGATGGTGGTGACCGGTTTTCGGACTCGATGTTTCCTTGCGCGCGATTCAATCCTCCCGCACGGCAACCGCCAGGGCGGTCGCATGGGCGCGGGTGTGGCTCAGGCTGATGTGGATGGTGGCAATCCGGTTGGATCGTGCGAAATCCGCAGCCGCGGCGTAAAGGTGGATTTGCGGCGCGCCGGAATCGGTGCGGACCACTTCGACGTCGAGCCATCCGCAGTGGCCGCCAATGCCGGTGCCCAGCGCCTTGGCCACAGCCTCCTTCGCGGCGAAGCGCGCGGCATAGTGCGGCGCGGGATCGGCATGCTTATCACAGTCGCCGCGTTCCGTCGTGGTGAAGAGTTTCGCGAGAAACGCGTCGCCGTGCTCGCGAATCGACGCGGCGATGCGGTCGATTTCGACCAGATCGGTGCCGATGCCGTGAAGATTCATGCGCTTCAGTCGTTCGGATCCGCCGTCATCAGCCGCTTCATTTCGCGGACCGCATCGGTCATGCCGCAGCCCAAGGCGCGCGCGACGATCGAGTGTCCGATGTTGAGTTCGGCGAGATGCGGCACTTGGAGAATTCCATGAATGTTGGTGTAGTTGATGCCGTGCCCGGCGTTCACCTGCAGCCCGGCCGCGTGACCGGCATTCGCGGCCTCGGCAAGACGGGTCAGCTCGCGTGCGGCGGCGTCGCCCGACGCGTTGGCGTAGCATCCGGTGTGCAGCTCGATCATCGCCGCGCCGCTGCGCGCAGCGGCTTGGACCTGATGGATATCGGGATCGATGAACAGGCTCACGCGAATGCCCTTGGCTTGGAGATCATCCACCGTGGCTCGCACGCGCTCGAACCCGCCGGCCACATCGAGTCCGCCTTCAGTCGTGATTTCCTCGCGGGTTTCCGGCACCAGGCAGGCGAAGTCGGGCCGGAGCCTCAGCGCGAGGGAGGTCATCTCTCCGGTGACTCCCATTTCAAAATTGAGCGGCAGCGGGATGGCGTCGCGAATGCGGAATGCGTCGGCCTCCTGCATATGGCGCCGATCGCCGCGCACGTGGATGGTGATCGAGTCGGCGCCGCCGGCCATCGCGTCACGCGCCGCCTCGACCGGATCGGGCTCGGCATTCGGCGAGTCGGGCATTCGCGCGTAGCGGGCCTGCCGCAGCGTTGCCACGTGATCGATGTTGACTCCGAGCAGCAGGGACACGGACGGGGAGTACTTGGCGGATGGCTGTGGAGCAAGGAATGATTGCTCCGGGCCCTCAGCGGGGATTGGTCTCGTCGCGGCGGACCTTCAACCTGACGAATCCGGCGGGCATAGCGGTTTCGAGTTCGACATGGTACGTGAGGTGGTCGGCATGCGTGTCGTCGATCGATACCGGCTCGACCTCCGTCCAGACGGAATCCGTGGCGGGTGATCCGCTGGTTTCGGCGGTCACGGTGAGGTCGGATTGCCCGCGGGCGATCCTCCAAGTGAAGCGGACGACGCCGGATTCGGACGATGCGATTTGCCAAGGTGGAGCGCGATCGGGTGTCAATGGGTCCAGCCCGAGCGCCCGCTCCAGCAGGTTGGACCATCCGTCGGCATCCGGATCGGCGGTGTCGGCTCCCGCCGTCGGTCCCTCGGTTTGATCCGGATCGAGCGAATGCAGCGCCAGCCAGACCTGCCACGGTGACGGCATCGGCTCGAAGTCGGCGATGAATTCCGCATCACCGGTCAGCGTCGTGGTGATCGATGCCTCGCTGCCCACGACGACAAAGCCATCGGCATCGCCGATGCGTTCCGTCATCCGCAGACTGCTGACAAACAGATCGGCGCCGCTGCCGCTGCCGGCGGATTGGTTGAAGACTGTGAAGCGTCGGATGACTGGATCCGCCGCTGGCGGGATCGTCACTGTGGTTTCATAAGCGGATCCTCCCGTCGGCAGGATGCGAAGCTGCAGAGATCCGGAAGAGACAGACGATGCGTCGATGTCGATCGGCTGGTTGGTCGAGGGGACGGAGGTCGGTTGGTCGTTGATCCAGTAAAAGCTGGAGGATCCAGGACGCTTGAAGCGCAGCAGCACGTTGCCGACTTGGTCGGCCAGTTCGACACCGACTTCACCCGACGACTCCACCGAGCCGTGGCGGATCCGTATGGAAAACGTCCGGCCGGGCTCCAGCGCGTTGTTCAGCGATCTCGATGCCCGGGATTGATTGCCGTTGTTTGCATACAGACCCCAGCCGCCGCGTTGTAGGTCGGTGAAGTGGCCCGCGCGGCTCGTGTTGGTCGTGGTGGCGGTGAGCGACCATGTGCCGAAACCCGAACCCGTGTTGCCGCCGTTACTCCATGCCGGAGAGTTCGATGGCGTGTCCTGAGCGAGCGTGATCGCATCGACCGCGTCTGCTTTTCTCCTCCATGAGACAAATCGGTGCCCGGCGGCAGGTCGTGCCATGAGTGTGACGGGAACCTCTTGGAAGTACACGCCCGTCCACGGGTAGGGGGCGGCGCCGACACCGGCGGTCGATGCTGCGATCCCGATGCTGTTCACCTCGACCGTCCCTTGCGCGGGCTGACCAACGTCCACCGTCAGGTCGGCCGTTCCATCGAGGCCGAATGCCGAGGCGATGTGGCCGCGCACGGCGGACGGGCGCGCCTGCAGGTAGCTGCGGATGCGTGCGACATCGTCCGCCCATCGCACCGGCTGCCGCCAACGGTTGACGTGCTCCGGAATTTCCGGGCCGTACAGCGCGACAAATTCATCAAGCAACGCGCCGGTGTGTGCGGAAGAAAGCGACGTATTGAGCAGGTCGGCGAAGCGGCTGACGAATCGTTGCCGGAATTCCGGGTTCTCCAGCGCCTTGCGCAGCAGTCTTGTCGCGATCTCCTTGTTGCTGAAGAACTCCCCGTTGACCGATGTGGCATGTGCCAGCGAGTTGAACTGCGCCATCTGCAGGACGTTGGTGTTGTGGCCGGGAACATATTGAAAGTCCGACCCGAGCGCGAAGTCGGTGTCGAACAGGATCCAGCGCCAGCGGCCGTCGTGCCTCGGGTTTGCTCCCTGGGCTGTGTCGGCCGCCAGCGTGCGCCACAGTCGGTAGTTGTTGCCCGGCCAGTCGGTGTTGCCCGACCAAATGCCGTGAATGTGGTAATCGATGAAATTGTCGATATCGATGCGCGACGCGAGTTCCGCGTACCCCGCAGCGTTGGCGAACCCGGGTGATGTCGCTCGGTCCAGCAGCTCGGTGAAGTCGCCGACGCCCGAAGGATCGCCATTGTCCTCGACAACGAAACTCGTCTGCCCGTCGGGAACCATCTCGATCTGGGAAAATTGCGAGGACGACAGTCCGTAGTGGTGCTGGAAAAATCCTTCGTCGATCCGGTCTCTCAGGTTGTGGATGCCCCAGTACTCGCCCGAGATGAAGACGATCGCCGGACGGGACGACTGGACGTCGAGTCCGGTGCGTCCCGCAAGCGTGGTGACGAGTGCATCGCGGAAAAGCGAATTACCCCAGTCGTTGCCCGAGTTCCTCAGCAGAAACATGTCGAACCGGTCGATTGGTTTTTGCGGGAAAATCCTGTGCCGGAAGGTCGAGGGGCCGTCGGGATTGCGCGAATAGACGCGCAGTGACTTGCGCGGCCGGCTGCGTGTGGTGTTGCCGTGCAGCCGGATGCCGACCTCGCCCGAGAACGCCAGTGATCCGTCGGTCTCGAAGAACTCGACATGACCCGGCCGCTCCCACGCGCTGCCACTCTGGAACAGATTGTTGTAAAAGCCGGGGACGTAGATGCCGGTCTCGTTGCTGAAGAAATTCGCCGGGGTGGTGGCGATCGAAACCACCGGGAATGAATAGCGTGCGGAGCCCGTCGGATGCAGCAGGTAGCTCGCAGTGCGGATGCGGCCCGGAGCGGCGCCGGGCTTGAACACCCGCGCGCGCAACACATTGATCCGGAACGGCTGGCTGAGCGGTGCCTGCCAGCCTTCATACAGTGGAGGACCGGGGTTGTTGTCCGCATTCGTGGGAATCCACGAATTCATGTTGGTCGTGGTCGTTGCGTCGAGAGTCAGCGATCCGGTCGATGCCGGGGAAGACGCGGTCGGGTCCGAGCCGTCGAGCGTGTAGCGAATCACCCCGCCGGTGTTTCCTGTCGGCGGACTGATCGCTACCGTCAGACTGCTGCTGGTGTGCATGCCCGGCGACACGTCGAACACCGGTGCGTCGGGGGTTTCCACCGCGACACCCGGCGTGCTATTGGCCGTGCCAGGGGTGGGGGAGTCGTAGAAATACAGCACTTCCGCGCCGTTGCCCGTACCTCGGCCCATCGATGTTCCGGCGGTGATGGCACGCGCGGGAAATTCGTCGACGATGGTGACTCCGTCGGGCGCGGTGAGCACGACCGCCTCGCCCGCGGAACTGATCGCGAATGACAGGGCGCGCAGCTGTCCCGATGGATAAGGTGCGGTGACCGGGAAGTCGGCGGCCGATCCGCACCACACGACCAGAAAACCACCCGCGGGAATCGTCGTGTCGCCTAAGCGGTGCTTGAGCCGGTTGCTGAGGCTGTCGGAGAGATAATGGTCGCGCAGGCCGACCGCTTGCGACGACGGGTTGTGGATTTCGATCCAGTCGATGAGTTGTCCGTGAGTGTCGGGCAACGACGTGTTGCCGGACTGCACTTCGTTGATGCGTGGTGCTCCCGAAAGCCGGATCGCGAACAAAAAGAAAATGGAGAGAATCAGGCGTGACATTGGATGCAGGATGGAGAGTCGTCCTCCCGCACCTCACGATACGGCAAGATCAATCAACCTCCGGGATGGTCACACACATGCAGTAGCTGGGTCAATGTTTCTTCCCGGATTGCTGAAGCGCTGCGGTGATCCGCTCGGTCAGCCTTTGATCTCCAACAGCATCTGCGGATTGTTGGGAAACTTTTTGAGGAAGAACAGCAGACGTTCCATCGCCTCAAGCGGGCGGTGACCGGCGAGACCGCGGCGGATGAGATGAATCTTGTGCAGCATGTGGCCGGGAAGCAGCAGCTCCTCGCGGCGGGTGCCGCTGCGGAAGATGTCGACCGCAGGGTAGATGTAGCTCTCGGCGATGCGGCGGTCGAGCACCAACTCCATGTTGCCGGTGCCCTTGAACTCCATGAAGATCGCCTCGTCCGCGCGGGAATTCGTCTGGATCAGGGCGGTGGCGAGAATGGTCAGCGAGCCGCCGCCACGCGTGTTGCGCGCTGCGGCGAAGAGCCGTCGTGGAATTTCGAGCGCGCCGATCGTGATGCCGCCTGATCCGGTGGCGCGTCCGCGGCCACCCATCGCACCCATGGTGTTGTTGTAGGCGCGGGCGAGACGCGTGATCGAATCCATCAGCAGGAACACGTCCTTGCCTGCCTCGACCAGACGCTTGGCGCGCTCGATCGCCAGCTCGGCGATCCGGCAGTGGTTGCGCGGTTGCTCGTCGTTCGAGCTGGCGTAGATCTCGGCTCCCGGCAGCGCGCGGCGGAACTCGGTAACCTCTTCCGGCCGTTCGTCCACCAGCAGCACCATCAGGTGGATCGCCTCGTCGTATTTCTCACGGATCGCCTCGGCCATGTGCAGCAACAGCGTGGTCTTGCCCGAGCGCGGGGGCGAGACGATCAGCCCGCGCTGACCGCGGCCGACGGGAGCCATGATGTCGACGACGCGCGTGGTGAAGCGCTCCGGCGTGGTTTCGAAGCTGATGCGCTTGTTGGGATTGACCGCCTTGAGTTCGTCGAAGTGCGGAAGTTTCACCGCGTCGGCGGGCGGCAGGTCGTTCACTGCGGTGACTTCGACGAGCTGCGGTCCGCGCGGGCCTTCTTGGAAAAACCCGTGGATCCATTGGCCGACACGGAGGCCGGATTTGCGGATCGTTTCCGGCGAGACGAAGACGTCGTCGCGCGCCATGTCAAAACGCTTCTCCGGCACGCGGAGAAAACCGAACCCCTTGGGTGCGATCTCGAGCATGCCGTTGCATTCGGTCTTGGGTCCGGAAAGCTCGACCGGTCCACGAGGTGTGAACGACTCACCGTTGGGTTCGCCGTCGATGGCCGATCCATTCGGGTTGCGCTCGCCGCGACGCTTGCGCTTGTCGCGCCGCCGCTTCGGATGTCGATCTTCCCGGTACTGCGGTGCCGGGCTGTTTGCCGCAGGTGGCTCGGGTGGCGGCTGTGACGATTCGCGTGCGACCACCGGACCGCCGCCAGGCACGCGGCCGAAGCGCTTCGGTTCGGCGGCTGTCGTGTCGCCAACCGGAGTGGGAGCGGGATCCGCCGACGGCGTTGGCCCGGCCGGAGGTTCTCCGGCATCCGCCGTTGCCTTGGCAACGCTCTTGCGCGCGGTCGTCTTGCCGGAGGATTTGCGTATGGCGCGCGTCTTGCCGGGTGATGGTGCCGCTTCCGCGGCATCGTCCCGCGGTTCATCTGGTTGGCTTTTCTTGCTCATGCTGGGAAATCAGGAATCGTTCGGAACCGGGTCATGCGAGCTGATCGAGAATCTCGTCGGCGACCTCGAAGTTGGTGAAGACGTTGACCGTATCCGCGTAGTCGTCGAGTTGGTCGTGCAGCTTGAGCACCTGCCTTGCGATGGCCGCGTCATCGACCACCGACGGATTGCGCGCGATCGAAACCATTTTTTCCGACGACACCACAAGTCCGATTCCACGCAGCGTGTTGGCCACGGTGCCGAGTTCGTTGGGCGCGGTGAGGATCACATGCTCGTCGTCACCGGGCAGGACGTCGTCCGCACCGGCCTCGATCGCGGCCTCGATGAGTGATGCCTCGCTGATCGCGCCACCCGGCAGGCGGATTTCACCTTTGCGGTCGAACTGGTAGCTCACGCTGCCCGGTGTGGCCACGCTGCCGCCGTTCTTGGTGAAGATCGAGCGGATGTCGGCGGCCGAGCGGTTGAGATTGTCGGTGGCGATTTCGATGATGAATGCGATTCCGGCGGGTCCGTATCCCTCGTAGGAGACTTCCTGGATCGCATCGCCTCCCAATTCGCCGGTGCCCTTGCGGATGGCGCGCTCGATGTTGTCCTTGGGCATCGATACGGCCTTGGCGTTTTCGATGGCGGCACGCAGCCGGGCGTTGGCCGCGGGGTCTCCGCCGCCGGCACGCGCGGCCAGCGCGATCTCATGCGCGCATTTGCTGAAGACGCGTCCTTTGACGGCGTCCACACGGGCCTTGATGTGCTTGACCTTGGACCACTTGTTGTGACCGGCCATGAATGGTTCTTGGGGGTGGTGGTGGATGAAGTCCTCCCGGTGCCGCCGCCATGCGGGAGCTTCAGGTTTCCGGGGAAACACGTCGGGTTGGAATCACGGAATCCCATCGGGATGCCGGTCCGTTGCAACCGCGAACGATTTCGCGCGGACGGCGGGGGAGGGACGCTGCGGCGGAGGAAGGTGGCTGAAAACTCGGTGTCAGACACACCCATCCGTCGCTCCAACGCCGCGAAGCTGCACGGGACGAACGGGTTTGGCAATGCCAAAAATCCGTGCCGGCGGGAGTCCCTCCGGCATCCCGCTCTTGCGGCGCCGACCCGGTCTGGTACAACCCGTCCGTGGCCCAGCCCAGCGATGTCCGCGAGGTTCTGCAATACATCCCGCAATTCCGCAGCAAGGTTTTCCTGGTGCTGATCGAGGCCGGGATTTTGCCCGAGCCGGCGTTGGCCGAATCCCTGCTCGATCTCGCGGTGCTCGAGGACATCGGTGTGAAGCTTGTGCTCGGCGTGCTCGGCGGCGATCTCAAGGACCTGCACGACTGGACGCTGGAGTGCGAGATCATGGCGGCACGCGTGCCCCATCGGATCACCGATCCTGCGGCAATCTCCGCTACGCGCGACATCCTCGGGCGCGGTCAATCCGCCGTGGTCGATGCCTCAGCGGTGGGGCCGCTCGATCCCGAAGTGGTCGCCTATGCGCGCGGCATCGGAGTTTCCAAAATCATCGCCTTGCTTGAAGAGGCGATCCTCGTCGACGGCGCACCGGTCCATGCCCTGCGTGCAGCCGACGCCGCCGCTTGCGCGTCGCGCACCGATGCGCGCGGGGCCGCGCTGCTGCATGCCGCCGCCGCCGCCTGTGGCGCGGGCGTCCCGCGCATCCACGTGCTCAACGGGCGGACGCAGGGCGCACTGGTCAACGAATTGTTCTCCAATGAAGGCGTCGGCACGATGGTGCATGCCGACAGCTACCGGATCATCCGGCCGCTTCGCGACGAGGACATCCCCGAGCTTCTCGGGATGATCGGGCGTTCGGTGCGGCGGTCGAAGCTGGTCGAGCGCACTTATGAGGACATCCACTCGCGGCTCGCCGATTTTCATGTGATGACGATCGACGACAACGTTGTCGGCTGCGTTGCCCTGCACGGATACACCGGTGAGGCATGCGCGGAAGTCGCCTGCCTCTACGTCAAGCACGCCCACGAGGGCCGCGGCTACGGTGAGGAATTGGTGCGGCACGTCGAGAGCCTTGCCGTGCGCCAGGGGATTCCGCGGGTGTTTGCCCTGAGCAACCGCGCCGCCGGATTCTTTGTCGATCGCCTCGGTTACATTCCTGCCGACGTCGATGCGTTGCCGGCTGTGCGCCGCGCTCAATATGAAGCGAGCGGACGCGACTCCAAGGTGCTCGTCAAACCACTCATTCCATGAAACTCAAATTCTGCGGTGCCGCCGGCACCACCACCGGATCACAGCACCTGCTTGAAGTGAACGGCAGGCGCATCCTGCTCGACTGCGGGCTTTATCAGGGCTCGCGCAAGGAGGCCTATGCGATCAACTCCCGGTTTCCCCACTTCGATCCGGCATCCATCGACTGCGTGGTCCTCTCGCACGCGCACATCGACCACAGCGGCAACTTGCCCAACCTTGCCGCGAGGGGATTCAGGGGCAATGTCTTCTCCACCCATGCCACGCGCGATCTCTGCCAGATCATGCTCGCCGACTCGGCGAGGATCCAGGCGGGCGACGTGCAGTGGCTCAATAAGCACCGTGCCAAGGACGGACTCGATCCGCTGCACCCGCTCTATTCCGAGCAGGACGCGGAACGATGCCTGCGGCAGTTCGTCACGGTCGGCTACGACCGGCCCATCCCGGTGTGCGACGGCGTCACCGCCACCTTTGTCGATGCCGGACACATCCTCGGCAGTGCGCAGGTTCTGCTGGAGATCGACGACCGCGCCGACGGCGTCCGCAAGCGGTTCCTGTTTTCGGGTGACGTCGGTCGCGGCGGAAACGAAGTGCTGCGCGATCCGGTGCCAGTGACGGATGTCGATTTCCTCCTGATGGAGAGCACTTACGGCGGGCGCGAGCACGAGGCACCTCCCGGCATGGGCGACCATTTCGCCACCGTTCTCCGCGGCGCACTGGCGCGCAAGGGGAGGATCCTGATTCCATCCTTCGCCGTCGAGCGCACCCAGCAGGTGCTGTACGTGCTCAACGATCTTTTCAAGCGTGGCATGATCTCGCAGATCCCGGTCTACGTCGACAGCCCGCTCGCGGTCAGTGCCACCGAAATCTACCGGCTCCATCCGGATTCGTTCAACGAGGAAACCTACCGGTCCCTGTTCGAGAAGAGCAACCCGTTTGGTTTCGAGAGCCTCACCCTGGTGCGCTCGGTCAGCGGATCCAAAGCGCTCAACGATCTGCATGGCCCGGCGATCATCATTTCCGCATCGGGCATGTGCGAAGCCGGGCGCATCCTCCACCATCTCAAGAATCACATCAGCGATCCCGCCACCACCGTGTTGTTCGTCGGTTACTGCGCGGAGCACACGCTCGGCCGCCGCATCCGCGACGGGGAAAAGGAGGTGTCGATCCTCGGTGAGCGCCACGAGGTGCGCGCCCGCATCGAGACTGTCGATTCGTTTTCGGGGCATGCCGACCACTCGGAGTTGCTCGAGTACTTCGACCGTACGACCGGCCCGAAAAAGCGCGTCTGGCTCGTTCATGGAGAACCCGAAGCGACATCGGCTCTCGCCGAAGCGCTGCGACAACGCCACGACGCGCCGATCGAGGCGGGCAGGTCCGGCATCACCGTTGAATGCTGAGAGAATTCATCTTGCTGCCGGACTCCACCCCGCATGACGACGCCCCAGCCCGACTCCGATGCGGCCGCTCGCGGCGGATGGATCCGCAACGACCCGCGGGCCGTCTTCACCGTGCTGTGGCTGGTGTTCTTCTTCCACGGCATGACGCCTGGATTCTGGCTGCCGGCGCTCACCAACATCCTCAATGCACGAGGTCTCGCCGACTGGGTGCCCGCGGCCTTCCTCGTCGCGCCGCTCTGCGCGCTTGTGGCACCGCTCATCGGCGGAGCCCTTGCCGATCAACGCGTTTCGGCCGACCGACTCTTCGCGTGGTCGGCGATCCTCTGCTCCATCGTCCTGTTTGCCGCGTTCCAATGCCTTGAAGCCGGTTGGCATCCGGCATGGTTCATCGCGTTGCTCGGCGCGTATTCGGTGCTATCCGGTCCGAGCTGGGGACTGCTCGCAACGGTGTCGCTCACCCACTTGTCGCATGGCGAGCGTCAGTTCCCGCTGGTGCGCATGGGCGCCACGGTCGGTTGGGTCGCCGGAGGTTTGGTCACCAGCCATCTGCTGATGGCCGACACGAGTCCGCTCGCGGGTCATGCCTCGGTGGCCGCCCGGATCATCGGCGGGCTCATCGCGCTGGCGTTGCCATTCACGCCGCCACTCGGCAACGCGGTGTCATGGAAAAGCCGCTTCGGCCTCGACGCGTTCGTTATCCTCAAACAACGCGACCAATGCGTGTTCTTCATCGTCACGACGCTGCTCTCGATTCCGCTCGCGGCGTTCTACATGTACGCCCCCGAGTTTTTGAAATTTCTCGGCGACGACCGGCCGACGGGAACCATGACGGTCGCACAGGTGGTGGAAACCTTCAGCATGCTCGTGCTGGCGTCGGTGATGACCCGCTTCCGCATCAAGACCGTGCTCACCTGGGCGCTGGGATTCTCGGTGCTGAGATTCCTGTTGAGCGCGCTGGCGGGCATCGACGGAGTCTCGGGCTGGCACGTCACCGGCATCGCCCTTCACGGCATCTGCTTCACGTTCTACTTCGTGACGGCCCAGGTGTTTCTCGACCGCCGGGTGGATCCCGGTCTCAAAAGCCAGGCCCAGGGACTGCTGGCGATGGTGTCGAATGGACTGGGTCCCTTGCTCGGCACGCTCGTCTGCGGCTGGATGCGGCAGGTGCTCGTGCGGCCGGACGGCAGCGGGTGGACCGCCTACTGGCTCTGGCTTGCCGCCATGGTCTTCGTCTGCCTGGTCGTGTTTGTCGTGTTCTATCGCGGCAAGCGCGCGGAGGAATGAGGGGCGGGAATGGAAGGAAGCCATCGTGCAGGGATGACCGTCGATGGATACATTTCATCGCGGGAGCTAGGAGCGCTGGTAGCGCCATTTTCCGCATTTTCATCACCGAATGTGACCGCAATGTATTTTTATCAGCATAAACTGATTTTTCTTGGGCTGAATGTTTTCATCCTTACGATGTCCATGACTGCAATTTTTAATTTCATCATCCGTCACCAACCCAGACCTGCAATCCCATGCAACCCATCGCCAGAACCCCGTACCGCATCGCCCTGTTGCTTGCGGCAGGCTTGCTCCCGTCCCAACTCCGCGCTGATTCGATTGTCGCGCACCCCGACGACGCCGAATTTCAGACCAATGCCAACGCCGTGGTCGCCAGCGGACCGGTCGCCCAAAGCGGTCGGGGCGTCTTCATCGGCCGCCAGTACTACGCGGACAACATCGGGCATCTCGTCGTGCCGTTCCAGCTTCCCGATCTGGGTGAGGGGGTGTTCAGCAACGTCAGCCTGTCATTCTACACCAATGAATCGGCTGACGATCCTGCCCAAGGCACTCACCAGCGGTGACATCACGCTCACCCGCAACGGTAACGCCTACACGGCGTCGGCCAGCGGGGTGTCGGGCTTCACCTACAACTACACCGGCCGCAACGCCACGAGTTACGGACCAAGCGCCGATGCGCCCACCGCCGATGGCGACTACACGGTGACAGCGACCGTCAACGATCCGAATTTCACCGGGTCGAAGAACGAGGACTACACGATCGAGACGGTCACCCCGCCGCAGGAGGACCATCCGGCATTCAATGTCACCGCAATCACGATGGCCGGCACGGTCTGCACGATGTCCTGGGAATCGCAGCCGGGTGCCACCTATGTCCTCGAGGCCACGGACGATCTCGCCGATCCGCAATCGTGGACCCCGGTGCTCGACAACGTCACCTCGCAGGGAACGACAACCACCGTTTCGGTGGATCTCGCGAACACCTCTCATGCCGGAGCCGCGAAGCTCTTCATGCGGGTGAAGGCGAAGGAAACCACGCCAAATTGACGTAGATTCTCGCATGTCCGGGCAGGGGTGGCTCCTGCTGCTCCTGCCCGCAAGCGTCCAACCATACGGGAGCCCTGCCAGTCGGATTGCGGGGCTTTTTCCCCTGTGTCGCTCCTTGACATTGGTCCATACAGGGTGAATACATAATCATGCTTGTTGGAGGAAATACGCAACCTTGCCCCCCCCGTGGATTCGCTTTGGTCGTGTCGGTGATGCTGCTGGTTTTGATCTCGTTGTTGGCGGTGGCGATGACCGGGCTGGCATCGATCGAGTTGCGGCGCAGCGGCAGTGCGGACCATCTGACGACTGCGCGTGACAACGCGCGGTTGGCGTTGATGCAGGCGCTGGCGCAGTTACAGAAGACGGCGGGGCCGGACCAGCGGATCACCGCTGGCGCGGAACTGTTGGCCAAGGACGACAAAGAGGCCGAGACCTTTGCCAACCCGCACTGGACCGGTGTGTGGCGCAGCACGCAGGCCGACGGGACTTCGTTCTTCACACGCAAC
>VHCM01000028.1 GCA_016871685.1 Verrucomicrobiota bacterium | reverse complement strand
TTCCAGCCGGCGGACATCGTGGTGTCGAACATGGAGGTGATCCCGGCCTACGAACAACTGCTCGCCGAGGACGAGGCGTTCCTGCGCACGCTCGACAAGTACGAACCGTCGTGCTCGGGACTGGTGCTCGAACTCGGCCTCGACCGCCAATACCCGCAGTTGGCACACCACAATTTCTTCTACTCGCGCGATCAGAAGCGCCATTTCCACACGGTGTTCCGCAAGCGCCAACTGCCGCCCGACCCGACGATCTACCTCGTGGCCGCCTCGCGCACCGATCCGACGGTCGCCCCGCCGGGCTGCGACGGCCTGAAGATCCTGCCGCACATACCACACATCGACGACGACGCGCCGCTCACGCGCGACGACTACCTCGCGTTCAAGGAACGCGTCCTCGACAAACTCGAACGCATGGGCCTCGACAACCTGCGCAAGCACGTCGTGTTCGAGCACTGCTGGACTCCGCTCGACATCCGCGAACAGTACCATTCGAACAAAGGATCGATCTACGGCGTGGTGAGCGACCGCTTCAAGAACCTCGCGTTCAAGGCACCCAAACAAAGCGTGCGCTACCCGAACCTGTTCTTCGTCGGCGGATCGGTCAACCCGGGCGGCGGCATGCCAATGGTCGTCCTCTGCGGACAGAACGTCGCGAAACAAGTCGTCGCCTGGGACCGCGGCAGCTGAGTGCTGCGCGCACCGCTGCCCGGCGCTCAGGCCGGCTCGCGATCGAGCCGGAACGCATCGTGCACGGCGCGCGCGGCGTCCTCGATGCGCGTCTCGTCCACCGTCACCGCGATCTTGATCTCCGAGGTCGAGATCATGCCGATGTTGATGCCCGCGTCGCCGAGCGCCTGGAACATCGTGGCCGCCACGCCCGAATGCGAGCGCATGCCGATGCCCACCGCCGAAAGCTTGGCGATACCCGCCTCGGTCTCGATCGAGGCGGCGGCGGAAATGTCGGCCAGCACGCGCTTGAGCGCGGCTTGGGCGCGCCCGAGGTCGCTCGAATGCATCGTGAAGGAAATGCGTGCGAACCCGTCGTGGGCGATGTTGAGCACGATCATGTCGAGGTTGATCTCGGCCTCGCCCAGCGCGCTGAGGATGCGCCCGGTCATGCCCGGCTCGTCGGGGATGCCAGTGATGGTCACGCGCGCCTGCGAGCGCTCGATCGACACGCCGCGGATGACGACGTTTTCCATGTTGGGATGTTCTTCTGTCACGATGGTGCCGGGGTTGTCGTTGAGTGAGGAGCGGACTTCGAAGACGACGCCGAATTTCTTGGCGAACTCGACCGAACGGGATTGCATCACCTTCGATCCGGACGAGGCCATCTCAAGCATCTCGTCGTAGGAAATTTCCGGTAGCTTGCGCGCGTGGCCAACCACCCGCGGGTCGCAGGTGTAAACGCCATCGACATCGGTGAGGATCTGGCAGACGTCGGCCTTGAGCGCGGCGGCCACCGCGATCGCGGTGAGATCGGAACCTCCTCGGCCGAGCGTGTGGATCATCCCTTCGGAGGTCACCCCCTGGAACCCGGCGACCACCAGCGTCCTGCCTTCGTCGAGCAACCGCCGCATCAACGCGGGGTCCAGCGCGAGGATGCGCCCGCGCGTGTGCGATCCGGTCGTGACGATGCCCGCCTGACGCCCGGTCACCGACGCCGCATCGACCCCGAGGTCGCGCAGCGCCATCGCGACCAGTGCGATCGCCTGCTGTTCGCCAGTGGCCAGCAGCACGTCCATTTCGCGCTCGCTGGCATTGGCGGACAAGTCCTTGGCCAAACGGATCAGCCCGTCGGTGATACCCGACATCGCGGACACCACGGCGACGACTTGATGTCCTTCATCGCGCGTGCGCCGGATGCGGGCCGCGACGTTGCGGATGCGGTCGAGGCTGCCGACCGAAGTGCCGCCGTATTTCTGGACGATGAGTGCCATGGGAATGCGCGGGCGCAGAGTGAAGCCACGCGGCCACGACTTGGCAAGAACATGGAGCAGGTCGGTCTCACCAAGCCCGGGGTTGATCGACAAATGCCGGCTCCGGCCGGGCATCGTCGTAGTAGCGGTGGAAAACCGGGCAGGCGGACCCGGACATCGGCGGCACCAGCCAGGACCAGTCTCCCGGGACCTTCCTGCCGCAGGCCTCCTCTCTGGCCACATGCTGCATGAACTGTGCGGAGGCCGTGTGGTGATCGACGATCGTGACTCCAGCCGCGCGGAACGAATGAAGGACGGCGGTGTTGAGTTCGACCAACGCGCGGTCTTTCCACAGCGAGGTGCGCGACGCACGGTCGAGCCCCATCGCCTCCGCGACGCGCGGCAGCAGATGGTATCGTTTCTCGTCGCCGAAGTTCCGCGAGGCAATCTCGGTGCCCATGTAGTGGCCGCTGAAGGGCGCAGCCGTGAACCGCAGGCCGTTGCCGACCAAGGCCATGTCGGAGACCACCGGCAAGGCGTGCCATTTCAACTCAAGCGAGGCAAACCACGGAAAATCGGGATGCGTGATCGGCACTTCGAGCACCGCATCGCGGGGAAGTTCGAACCAGCGCGGCGGATGGCCCGGGCATTCGATAACCAGCGGCAGCAGGTCGAACGCAGTGCGGACCACCGGCGGACGCCACCCCATCGACAGCACCCGATCGGTGAACTCCGCCTGCTCGGGATCACCAAGGATGACGCCGTCCCGCATCCGGTAGCCGGCATAACGGACGAGCTGACGATTCCAAATCCGGATGCCGCGATTCTCGCCGGCCGCGGGCGCGAACACCGTCACCGTCGGCCGGATCCTGCCGCCGTTGGTCGAGTGGCGCAGATGGGTGATACAGGCCTCGAACACCTCTTCGGGCGTCAATGCCGCACGAGCATCGAGCAACTCGAGGCTCTCCCAAAACAAACGACCGATGCATTTCGCATGGTTGCGCCAGGCCAGCTTGGCCATCGCGGCCAACTCCGACGCGGGCGGAGAAGCGGCCTCACTCATAACGCGAAACTCCGCCCACCCCATTTCGCCACCCAGTCGGTCGGCAGGCGCAGCGGCTTGCCCGCCGGCATCGACACCAACGCACACGATTGCAGCGCCCTCACCAGTACGGCCCCATCGGATTCGCGCAACACCTCGAACGCACAACGGAACCTCGCCCGGGCAAGATCTTCGATCCACCCGCGGATCCGCAGGAGATCCGCGAGCTTGGCAGGCCTGATGTAGTCGATTTCAGTCCTTGTGACGACGGGAAACTCGCCCTTGCCGGTCATCGACGCCAGATCCATGCCCATGGAGACCGCAAGACGCGTCCGGCAGGTTTCGATCATGCGGAGGTAAGCGGTGTTGTGCACCACCCCGCCGCAATCGGTGTCGAAAAACATCACCTCTTCACGGGTTTCGACCGATGGCATCGGCTCGGACATGTCGCGAGCTTGATGAATCGATCGATCCCGCGCAACATCGGCGTGGATTGGAACATGCGATTCCCTGATGTGAACCAAACGCCGCCACGCCTCACCAGCGGATGGCGCATCGCGCTGCTGGCCGCGCTGCTGCTCGGCATCGGCGCGACGATCGGTCACGCCCGCTTCGCCGCGCCGGCGGAGGGTCCGGTCCCGTTCCGCTGCGACCGGCTCCCGCTCGATGCCGAGGCGATGGCAGACCTCTCGCGGCATCTCGAAGGACTCGCGCGTTCGCTCGATCCCGCCACCGCGCGGCATCGCCGCGGTGCCGCCCAACTGCTCGCGCTCGCCGCCGCATTGGATCCGCAAAACGCCGATGTCCCACGATGGATCACCACCATGCACCAAGGCGGCCGACCGCCACAACCCGCTGCCGACTCGACGGAACATGCAGTGGAAAGCGTCACGCGCAGCCTCCGCTGGCTCGACCGCAGCGATGCCGGACAAGATGCCCGCGCGCTTGCCGCATGCCTCAAGGATGTGCTGCTGCTGGTCGATCCTGACAACGTCCTGCTGCAACTCTCCTCGGGCGATGGTGAGCGGGGTCATTGGAAATCCTGGATTCCGGAAGTATCGGCCTATGAGCCAGAACCGAAAGCCACCGTCAAAGAGCCACAGGAATCGCCCGCGCCCGCCCCGACCGAAACACCCTCCGCGACGCCCGCTCCGATCATCCCGCGCCGTTCAGAAATTCGTGCGGTCGTCTGGCAGCGGCAAGCCAGCAACGGTGTCACCCGCTGGCTGCTGCAGCCCGCGGATGTGAGACTCGATGCAAGTCGGCTTCCCCCGGCAAGCAACGCCCCGTCGCTCACCATTATTTCCACCGCCGCATCCGCGGCCTATGCCGAGACCTTGCGCTCGATCACCGCGCCCGCATTCCGAAAACACGGACCCACCCTGGCCGGGTGGGGATTCCGCATTTCATCCAAGGCACTCGAGGATTCCCTGGTCTGCGGCAAAGCCCAGTTTCCCGAAGCCGCTCTCGCGGTGCTGACCGCATCCGCACTGAACGGCAATCAGACCGATGCCATCGTGCTGGGTCGGTTTGATGAACAGGGAGGATTCCGCCAAGCCCCGCTGATGTGGGATCAATTGCGCGCCCTCGGCAAAGCCAATCGCCAACGGCTGATCCTGCCGACCGACACCGAAGAACTGGTGCTTTCCTGGTTGGCATGGGAAAAACCGGAATTTTTCATCCACTACGAAGTGATGCTCGCCTCCAACCTGGACGAAGCCTGCCGCTTCGCCGCAGAGCAACCCGATGAGCCATCTGCCGCCGCGCTCAAGGCATTCGAACAATTCTGCACCGATGCCATGGGCCGAAACCTGCGCACCTTCATCGCGCTTTCCAAGGTGAAACGCGGCCTGGGCGAGATCGTCCGGCAGTTGCCCCATCACCTCTCCGCCAAAGCACTGCTGCTGCAAGCGAACAACAAACGGCCGATCCTGCTGCACCGACTCGCACTCTGCTCCGAGCTGCGCCGCATCACGGAACCCATGGAATGGATCACCGGCCTCGAAGACCCGCTCAAGATCCCCGCCGACCGACCGAAGATCGGCGATGTCCACGACGAATGCCGTCGCAACCTGGATGCGCTCGAACCCTACGTTTCCAAACAGGACGACGCGTTGCTATCGGCCTCAAGAACCCTCGATGCGCTGCGCGCACTCGATCGCGCCATCGCCATCAAGTCACGCGACGATCTTGCCGAGCGACTTCCCCGCATCCAGAAAGCGAAGGACGAATTCACCACCGCCCATCGCACGCTCATCAAACTCATGCGGTCGGCCGAGCCCGAGGCATTCCGCTGATATCCCGCTGATCGTACCCGCCCATTCATCAAACCCGGTGCGCCGACGTGATGTGGGGAGGTTTCAGGTACATCGGCCGGGGCGGATCCGCGGTCCACGCTTGGCGCTGCGCCTCATCCGCGGCAGCCCACGCCATCCACAATCCAGCCGCCGACGGATCGACACGGCGGATGGCTTTGCACAGGCTGGGATCGAGCGGATAGACCGATGACTCCATCGAGGCCAGCTCCCAGCCCGAATCGACCGCCTCCCGAACCACTGCGCGCAACTGCTCCGCATCCAGCAGCACGGGCGATTCCATCAGGCGACGCGATGCGACACGCGCCACCCACCACGTGCCGCGCCGCGCATCTCCGATCACCATCAGGCCGCGCAGACCAGCAGACCCGTCCAACGCCAACACCGAAGGCACCGCCGCCACCGGAGCGGAAACCGCCATGGCCACCCCTTGGGCCGCCGCAATGCCGACGCGCGTCCCACTGTAACTGCCCGGACCGCTGCCCACCAGGATTCGACCAACCCGCTCGCCGGACTTCTCCACGGCCACCAGCAGCTCTCGCAGCGGACCAAACAGAACGGCATTGTGGCTGCGGTCGCTCTGGAAAAACCGCTGCTCAATAGCGCCATCGGCCGTCACCAACGCGACCGACGCCCTCGGGGTCGAGGTTTCGATCGCCAATGTCGCGCCAGCTTCCACGCCCGGAAGCCTATCGCCCGGCTCCCGACCATCCAGCCCGGATTGCCCGATCCCACAGCAAAATCCCAAGCTTTTCGCGAAAAACAGATAAAAGGTCTGTCCCTTTATCTGTCCCTTTATTTGCAAACCGAGGCCCGGACGACCTCCCAGAGTATGCCCACAGGTTAGATAAAAGGTCTGTCCCTTTATCTTTCACAGATGCTCCTCGGTGTCGTTCCGCATGGCACCAGGACGTCGCGCGAGATCGGCCTGGAATCGTCCGCATGGATGAAATCCGCATTGCATTCCACCCTCGGCTGTGATGTCGTCCGCGCCCGTCGATTTCATCCCTGCGCGCGCGTGGCGGAATTGGTAGACGCGCTAGATTCAGGTTCTAGTGGGGGCAACCCCGTGGAGGTTCGAGTCCTCTCGCGCGCACTCCCGCCCCAGTTCCCCTAGGAACATCGCTGCACCCCCACTCGCATCAGCACCGCGTCGAAATCGAATCCACACGTTCATTCGCAACAAATTGTTTCTTGAAAAATACAATTTGAATCCGGGTTCGGCCCGGATGTCGTGGTGGCCCACCCCAACTCTTTCGGGAGATTTTCGGCAAAAGACCGTGGAAACCGTGGAATTTATCTTGCCAAGACGAAGGCGCGGCATGCGAGACTGCGCTTGCCATGAACAAAGCCGAACTTATTGATGCCATGCAAACCGCCCTCGGGCCGGAAACCAGCAAGCGTGCCGCTACCGAAACCCTCGATCTCGTTCTGAATTCCATCATTGGTGGACTCAAGAAAGACCGCAAGGTGCAGATCGTCGGATTCGGTAGTTTCGAAGTGAAGCAGCGCAAAGGCCGGACGGGTCGCAACCCGAAAACCGGCGAGCCGATCCAAATCGCGCCATCGACCTCGGTGCGCTTCAAGCCTTCCGCCGCGCTCAAGGACGCCGTCTGATCGCTGCAAGTCCTCCGGTGCCTTCCCACCCGAAAAACCCCGGACCGAAATGGTTCGGGGTTTTTTGTGCCCCGCGCACAAGCGGAACCGACGTCCGTCACGCGGCACGTTCAGGGCACCCCTCGTGCGCGCGGCACATGCGCGTATTCCACGAGCAACATGTGTGGCACCGTGAGGATCGCGAGGCCTACAAAGACGATCTGGATGACCGCGTCGTGACCCGGCAGGGTGCGCACCTGCGAAAAAGCGAACAAAGCCAGTGCAAGCGTGAGCAAAGTGAACAACAGCGCGGTCGGCAACACCTGTCGGGCGGGCAATCCGCATGCGGCATGGACCAAGTGCCGCGGACTGTGGATGGTGCAGAAATAGAGCAGGAAAAAGAGAAGCGGCGGGCAAACCACGGCTGCACCAACGAGAAGGATCCACTCGATCCGGAGACGGGCCGTGACGCGGGGATGGAACAGCGCCGCGATCATCCCGACGCCCGACGGCATCGCGATCATCTTCATGACCTCGAGGATCCAGCCGGCGGAAGTGCCGCCGGCCAACAGCGAGAAGTAGTGACGAGTCGCCTCGGGAAACCAGAAGGCCGGCGCGGACACGATGAAGCATCCCGCAGGCAGCCGCAACCAAAGCGGATGATGCCGCCAGTCGCCCGAAAAGTGGAACGCGGAATAAAGCAGAAAGATCAGCAGACAGGGGCCGGGCGCCGCGATCCAAAGGATCAGGGCGGCCGCGGCGAGCGCGACATACGCCAAGAGGAAGACGACGAGGCCCCGTCGATCGCGCCACAGACCGGCTTCGCGCGCGACCAACGGATCGAGCGCACCATGCGGCAGGCCGACCGCTCCCGCCAGCAGAGCAAGCAGGACCACTTGCGCGGCGGGAGCAACCTCGACCTTCAGCGCCACGGCCGAGAGCAGGAACACGGCCGCGGCGGGAAACAGCATGCTCCGCTCGCCGACTGCCGCGTGGACGCCGGATGACATGGTGGCAGGCTAGCCGCGGCGGCCTTTGCCTGAAAAGACGATTGTGCCGAAAAACAACCCGGCCGGCAATGCCTTCATCACCGCCAGCACGTCCCGGGGGCGCGGCGTGCCATTCATGAAACGCACGAAGGCGTCGGGCGCGACTCGGCCAGCCAGCGACATGAAGATGTCCGGCGCGCGGTCCGGATGCGCAACCAGCACATCCAGCAACAGGCCGTCCATCCAACGCAGCAGCCGCGACCGAGCGGGATGACCCATCGGCAGACCTCCCTCGAGGATGGCGCGCGCGCATTGCACGGCCCATCGCTGGATGTCCATGAACGCATAGCCGGATGAATCGCGGACCGCGCCCGCGCGGGATCCGGCCTCGACGATGCGCGGCGATGCCGGACCGTCACCGGCGGGCAGACCCATGGGAATGACGCCCGATTCTCGGCGCACGATCCGGTGACCGCCCTCCGGAAAGTGCCGCTGCAATGCGGCCTCGAGGTCATGCTCGAGGCGTTCCCGTGGCGGCGGCGCGGCAACAAAACGCGTCGCCTCGACCAGGATACGCCCGGCGTCGAGCGGCACGAGATAATCAAAGTGAAACCCGGACGAATCGCAACCCATGGATTCCATCAGGCCCACACCCGGCCGGTCGTACGGTCGGGGCGTGACGATCTCGGCACCGAGGAAGATTTGGAGCATCCGGCTGTAATCCACGCGCGCGCGCTCCGGCGGACGCGTGTCGACGACGTGCCCGCAGGACCACACACCGCCGGATGTCACGACCTTGACGCGATCCCCGCCGTCGATCACCTCGAGCACCGGAGTGCCGGTGTGGATCTCCACTCGCGGATGGTGCTGCGCGAGGGCCACGGCCTCGTCGAAGAACGCGCGCGCCTCGACCACGGAATACCGCCAGGCCTGCGAGCGATGCGCGCGGACCCTTCCGCCGCAAGAGAACGTCCACTCGGAGAACGAGGCGCTGACCGGCACCGCCGGGCCATCGTCAACCGGATGCCAGAATCCCCAGGTCTTGTTCACGCCGAAGCCCGCATCCGCCTCAATCAAATGAACGCGGGGCATCGCGCGCGAACCCGCTTGGCGGAGCAGCTCGCGCACCAGCGAGACACCCGCGCATCCGCCACCGAGGATCGCCATGTCGCAACACCGCTCCATGCAATCGTCCAGCCTATGGGTTGCTGCCCGGCAGGTCAACCAAAGCGGCGTGCAACGACCTGTCGTGCACGGGCGCGATGACGGACCGACCCGATCTCCAATAGCGCCACGCATCGAAGGCGAGGCGCAGTTTCCGTCGTCCGGTCACGATGGCGCGGCCGTCCCAGACCAAGTGGCCTCGCGCCGCGAGGACGCGGCCGATCTCGCGGTAGACACGGGCGGCGACAAGGATGCCAAGGTGCGCACGCCGCGGAAGGTGGACCAGACCGGCCTCGCCGGACTGATAATACGCATCGGCCAGCGAGAGAATCCGCGCGACGGCGGGCACGACTCGGGATCCGGCGGCAGCGGGGCCGGCGAGGATCTCCGCAGGTGCGAGGTCGCCGGTGAGCTCGCGCGGCAGATAAATGCGTCCGCGCCGCGCGTCCTCGACTACGTCCCTCGCGATGTTGGTGAGCTGCATCGCCACTCCGAGATCCACCGCGTGCGGGGCCGCCCGCGGATCGGCGGCGCGCAGCAGGCGCGACATGTGAAGACCCACCGTGCCCGCCGCGCGGTGGCAATAACGCAGCAACTGCGCGAGGTCCGCCATGCGCACGGTCTCCAGATCGGACTCCATGCCATCGAGGAGCGCCTCGGTGACTTCCGGCGAGAGTCCGTGCGCGCGGCTCAGGCGGATGAACTCCCCGACCACCGGCTCGCGGCTCGACGCGCGGGCGAGATCGCTCCGGATGCGGCGGATCCCCGCGCGGGCCTCTTCGCGCGAAGCCGAGTGATCCACAAGATCATCGACGTGGCGGCAGAAGGCGTACAACGCGGCGCACCGCTCGAGATCCCCCCCGTGCAGGAATCGTCCGGCGAAATGAAACGACCGGCCGTGCCTGCGCAGCACGGCGCGTCCGCCCGGCGACGCCGGTCTGGCTTCGTCGCGGTTCATGTCGGACGAAGTTTCGCGGACCGCGCACACGCGGCACTTGCGTTAGGGATCAGCCGCTCGAGCACTTTCGCGGAGGACAGCACGCCCGGCACACCCGCTCCGGGATGCGTGCCCGCGCCGACGAGGTAGAGGTTGCGCGGCCCCTCCGCCCGATTGTGGAACCGGAACCAGGCGGACTGGCGGAAGACCGGGGCAATCGAGAATCCCGCGCCCTTCGGGCTGAGGTAGTGGGAGGCGAAGTCTGCGGGTGTCATGTGGAATGGATCCACGAGATGCTCCCGCAGCCCGGGCAGGATGGTGGCCTCCAACGCCTCGAGGATGCGCGCCTGCAGCCGCGGACCCTCGACGGTCCAGTCGATCGAGGCATCCAGATGGGGTACCGGCGCGAGGACGTAAAACGAATCGCATCCCGCGGGAGCGAATCCGGAATCGGTGGCCGTCGGGCGGTGCAGGTAGAGCGAGAAATCGTCCGGCAGTGACGAACCGTGGAAGATGTCGTGAAGCAGGCCGCGGTACCGCCGCCCGAGCCAAATCGTGTGATGCGCGACGTCTGGATACGTTGTCCTCGTTCCGAAGAACACGACGAAGAGGCCCATCGACCACTGCGCCGCCGCGCGCTTCACCACCGCGCTGGCGCGCTGCTCGCCCTTGCCGAGCATCCGGCCGTACACGTGGCCGGGATCCGCGTTCGCCACCACGACTTCGGCATCGAGCCTCGCGCCATCCTCAAGTTCGACGCCCACGGCGCGACCCGCCTCGACGAGAATCCTCTCCACGGTCGTGCCCAGGCGCACCGACACCCCCGCTTCGTCGAGCAGCCGGTGCAACGCACCCACGAGCGCGCCGGTCCCGCCCCGGGCGAAATGAACACCCCATTTCCGCTCGAGGTAGTGGATCAGGCAGTAGATCCCGCTCGTTTCAAACGGATTGCCGCCTACCAGAAGCGGATGGATCGAGAAGACCTGCCGCAGGTGGTCGTTCCCCAGGTACTTGCAGACCATCCTCCAGACCGAGCGATGGCAACCCAGCCGGATCAGATGAGGAACCTGCCGCAGGAGCGTGCCGAAGCGATGGAACGGCTCGTCGGCGAGACGGGTGAATCCGATTTCAAAAATCCGGCGCGACCGCTCGAGAAGCGCACGGTAGCCCTCAACGTCCGCCGGCTCGAACCGCCGGATCTCGTCGAGCGTCGACTCGATCGACGGACCGTAGTCGAAGGTCCGGCCGTCGGCGAAGCAATAGCGGTACCACGGATCGAGCGGAATGAACTCGACGTAGTCCTCGCGGCGCTTGCCGAAGAGTTCGAACAGTTCGTCGATGAGAAACGGCGCGGTGATCACCGTCGGCCCAGCGTCGTGGCGGAAGCCCGAGCGTTCGAAAACCTGCGCGCGTCCGCCGAGGCGCGTGCAGCGGTCGACAAGCGTCACCTCATATCCTTTGCGGCGCAGCCGCAGCGCCGCGGCGATGCCGCCAAAACCTCCTCCGATGACCACGGCGCGGGCCATCACCACAGCGCCACCATCCTGTCGCGGATGTTGCGGGCTTCGTCGGCGAGCAGGACGCCGCAGCGCAGGGGCAGCTCGAGCGAGAGGCGCGCGGCCTCTTCCAGATGGCGAACGGCGGTCGACCTCGCCCGATCGAGCGGGTCGCGCTCGCCTGCCCGCGCGTAGGCCAGCACGAGGTTGTGCAGATTGCCCTCGCGCTCGTCCTGCTCGAGATCCTCGAGGTCGTCGTAGACTTGATAGCCGGTGCCGAAATGCATCGCGGCGCGCTGCGCCAACGGAATGCAGCCATCCCTGCCCGTCGCACACAACGGCAGTTCGAGCGCCAACGCGAAGAACGGCCCCGATTTCGCGACGGCAATCCGCAGGCACTCTTCCGGGCCGGAGCCATGCGTCTCCTTCGGAGTGACTCCCGTGTCCCGCAATTGTCCGCGCAACGTCGCCGATGCGGCCGCGTGCAGCCGCCGGATCAAATCCGGCAGGCGGGGATGCGGACCGAGATCGGCCAACAAACCATAGGCCGCCGAGAGCAAAAGATCGGTGAGGCAGATCGCCGTGTCGACGCCGTACGCCTTCCACACCGGAGGAAGACCACGCCGCAGCGAGGTGCAGTCCTGAAGGTCGTCCTGGATGAGCGATGCGTTGTGCAGGCACTCGACCGACGCCGCCAAGGTCTGGGCGACCGCATGATCGAGACCCAGTGCCCCGCCGCAGGACAGGGCGATGTGCCCTCTCACCTGCTTGCCGCGCGCGGACCAGTGGTGATCCAACGCCTCGGCAAGCCGGTCGGTGAGAGGATCCGGGGCAAGCGAGCAATGCCGGACCACGAGCTCGCGGACCGCGTCACTCTCCGTGGCGGATGAAACTGTCTCGGGCATGAGAACCTGCCTGCCGGTGGATGCGGCAGGAGGGTCCGTCCGGAGACGAACCCTCCCCGGATGATGATCAAGCGCCCCCCTCGGCCTCGGTTTTCCTCACCGCGATCATGTAAATGACGATGCCGAAGACCGCCTTGGCGACCACATCGGCGATCGAATAGCCGATCTGGATCGCGGTGTCGGCCGCGGCTCCCTCCAGGCCGAGCATCGGAAGGACGAAGACGACCGGATAGAAAGACCACGAGAGGACCGTCAGCCAACGCGCGCGATTCACCAGTCCGCGGACGGACTCCGGTTGGGCGGCAAGCGAGCTGCTGAGGCCGCCGAAGAGTTCGACGAGGATCCAGAGGAACGGGATCATCGACAGCGCCCACCACAGCCAGCGGACGTTGTCCTGATCGGAGATCTCGCCGGGATAGCCGAGCAGGATCATCAGCGCCGCGAGCGTGCCGAGACGGACGCTCTTCGAGACGGTCTCGCTTCGGGACAGTCTCATCACGAGGATCAGTTCGATAAGGAGCAGGGGCACGGTCAGCAACCAGTCGACGTAGCGGTAGGCGTCATTGAATTTCTTGCCGGTCGCCTGGACGGCGCCGTCGACCACGGTGTAGGCGGCCTCCCAGCTTTCGAAAATCCGCAGGTAGTGGTAGAGCGCGATGAACGTGACGAGGCCGCTGATCGTCAGGGCCGGACGGTAGTAGGAGGCCACCTGGGACCGGTTGAGCCAGAGGAAGGCGGTCGCCGAGCCCATGGCTGCGATGGTGAAGGAGAAGAAGTTGTAAACGAGCTCGTATTGTGCCGGGTTGATTTGCTCCATGGATTTGGGGGGTTGGGTTTTGGGATGGGGTTTTTTCGGGTTGTTTGGGTTTGGGTGGGTTTTGGATGCGTGCGATTCGTGAGGCCGGAGAATCGGTCGATCCGGTGGCGGCCTAGGGCCGTTGCCGGGCCCGGCGGCCCGGGGGGATCGGGCGGACCCTGGTCCTGGCAGGTCCCGACGGGGCGGGTCCTGCCGCAGTGGGCACGCCATAATGAAACGGCTTTTTCAAGACTGTCTCCTTACATAATGAATCTGCTGTCTTGTCAATAGAAAATTCTTCCGTCGATTTTCGCCGCGATCCCGGGCCGTATTCCGATCAAGCTTGCGGCCTTGCGAACGGGTCGGCTGCGGCACACCCTGCGCGCCCAATGAAACCGCGGACGACATTGGCTGAAACCCGCTTGCCCGACGGGGCCACGCTCGCACTGCAGGAACACGACGGGCGCTTGTCGCTGGTGATTCATGGTCAGCAAATCTGCGGACCCGCAACCCAAGCCGCCGAGCGCGAACTGGCCCGCCTGGCCTGCGCGCCATTCCGGCCGGCGCGTCAGCCCAAACTCTGGATCGCGGGATTCGGACTCGGTGCGATGGTCGCCACCGCCGCCGACATCCTGCGGCAGAAGCGCGCCACCTTCATTGTGGCCGAGCCACTTGCCGAGCTGGTGGACTGGCATCGGGCACACTTGCCCGGGAGTCCGCTGCATGAAGATGCGCGCATCGTCATCGAAGGGGACGCCGGTCCTTCCGGGCTGCTCTCACAAATCGGCTCACTGCACGCGATCCTGCTGCACTTGGAAGCATCGCCGTGGTCGCCTCGCAACCGGCCATGGCCGGAGGATCCTCGCTGGTTGGCCGCCGCCTACGAGGCATTGCAACAAGGGGGATTGCTGGCGATCGCCGGATCCCGCCGGACTCCGGGTTTGGCAAAACGCTTGGTGCGGTCGGGGTTCGAAGTCTCGGTCCACGACGTGCCTTCGGCGGCCGGAGCGCGCAAACCGCGTCTGCATCCGCTGTGGCTTGCACGCAAGGGCGGCAAAGGCAGGGGTTGATGCGCGGCGCGGTTCCTGCTTGGCTCGCGCGCCTCATGCTCCGCTCCGCCTGTTCACTCACCGCCGCGATTGCGTCTGTCCTCCTCCCTTGCACGGCCGCTGAAATCCCGATCGAGCCGCAACCGTTCACGGTGACCCGAACCTTGACTGCCACCGTGCGGCCGCCGGACGATGCATTCCCCATCCGCATCGATTGGAAAAGCGGCGTCACCTTGAGCATCGACGCGATCGCCGATCACGGATCGAACGTGAAAAAAGGCGGAGTGCTGGTGCGCTTCGATGGGCGCGAACTGGAGCAGAAACTGGCCGAGACAACCCAAGCGATGTCCATGGCGGATCTCGCCGTCGCGCAGGCGCAGGAGGAACTCGCTCCGCTCGAGGAAACCACGAGGCACAAGCTGGAGGTGTCGCGGCGCTCCGCCCAGGTCGCCAAAGAAGATCACGCGCAATTCCACGCGGTCCAACGCAAGGCACGGGAAGAGCAAGTGGCGCAGCAATGGGAGCGCGCGAACCAATCACTCGCCAACCAACAGGAGGAACTGCGCCAGTTGCGCAAGATGTACGAGGCCGACGACCTCACCGAGGAAACCGAGGAAATCATCCTGAGCCGACAGGAATACATGGTGGCTGCGGCGCAACACGAGCTGCGGATGGCCACGCTCGAGCGCGACCACACGCTCGCCACACTGCTGCCACGCGAAGCCGCAGCGCTGGCCGAGAGAGAACGCGACACCGCGGATGCGCTGCGCGCGGCGGAGTCAGCCATGCCCCTGACGCTGAACAAGAAGCGGCTCGAGCTCGAGGGACTGCGCATCCAAGCCGCCAAGGCGAAACAAACTCTCGCCGATCTCGAGCACGATCACGCGCGGCTCGTCGTCCACGCGCCCGCCGACGGCATCCTGCTCCACGGTGCCGTCGAACACGGACGCTGGGTTCCCGCAGCGAAACCGCTGACGACACGCGACCCGGTCACGCCCCACCGCGCTTTCGCCACTTTCGTTCCATCAGCCTCGCCACCCGTGCTCGCCGCGGCACTCGACGAAGCGAGCGCGCGAGCGCTTTCTCCGGATGCCACAGGCATGGCCGTGTTCGCCGGACGCGAGGACCTCGACATCCGCGTGAAATCCGGCAGCCCCGCCGCCACGACGCTGCCCGACGGCACCTCGCTGGTCACACTCGCGGCATCCTGGCCGCAAGGATGGCAACCGGTCATCGGCTCAACCGCAGAGGTGCACTTGGTCGTCTGGCATGCCGATGACTCCCTCGTCGTCCCCACCCACGCGCTGCAGCCCGGCCCGCGCGGATGGTCGGTCGAAGTGAAACTGGCCGACCGCGGCAGCGCACGCCGCGAGGTGACACGAGGCCGGGTTTCCGGCAGCCAAACCCAGATCCTATCGGGCCTCGAACCCGGTCAGGTCGTCATCGCGCCGAACCCGGGTGGTTGACGCAATGGCAATCGACGTTAGATCTATGGCACCATGAAGGACCCTGAGCATCCGACACCCGACGCACCGGAAAGCGAAGCATCCACGGCAGAGCCGACGACGCCGGATGCGGCGCTCGATCCACTGCAAACGCTCGAAGCCGAGGCAGCCAAGTGGCGCGACCTGTCGCTGCGCACCGCGGCCGAACTCGACAACCTGCGCAAGCGCAGCGCGCGCGATCGCGAAGAGGCGGTCCGCTACGCCAATCAACGCTTGCTCGAGGAACTCCTGCCGGTGATCGACAACTTCGAGATGGGCATGCAGGCCGCCGCGCAGAACAGCACGTCGATGATCTACATCGGCATGGACATGGTGCGCCGACAGCTCGGTGAATTCCTCGTCTCCCAAGGCGTCGTAGAAATCCCCGCAACCGGCGCCTTCGATCCGAATCTCCACGAAGCCGTCGCCCAAGAGGAATGCGCGGAGGGCGCGGAAGGCACCATCCTGCGCGTCACCCGCAAGGGCTACCAATTGCGGGATCGCCTGCTGCGCCCCGCCAGCGTCGTGGTTTCCAAAGTCCCCTCAGCCACGGCATCCGCCGGACCGGACAACGATTGATTCCATGTCCGCCAAACGCGACTACTACGAAGTGCTCGGCGTGGCGCGCAACGCCGGTGCCGACGAGATCAAGAAGGCATACCGCAAGCTCGCGGTGAAGTTCCATCCGGACAAGAATCCGGGGGATGCCGCCGCCGAAGAGAAGTTCAAGGAACTCGGCGAGGCTTACGAGGCGCTCAGCGATCCGGACAAACGCGCCGCATACGACCGCTACGGCCATGCCGCGTTCGGCGGTGCGGCCGCGGGTGGCGGCGGCAGAGGCGGTTTTCACGATCCGATGGACTTGTTCTCGCAAGTCTTCGGCGGCGCGTTCGGCGGCGGATTCGAGGAGTTCTTCGGCGGCGCGCCCCAGCGCGGCCGCTCCGGCCGGCAACGCGGCAGCGACCTGCGTTACGATCTGGAAATCACGCTCGAAGAGGCCGCGCGCGGCATCGAGAAGGAACTCGAAATCGAACGCTACACACCGTGCGACGCCTGTGGTGCCAAGGGCAGCAAAGGACCGGGCGGCGTGAAGTCATGCCCGACTTGCGGCGGACGCGGCGTGATCGCGCGCCAAGCGGGCATCTTCATCCAGCAATCCACCTGTCCGGAATGCCGCGGCGCGGGCGAAATCATCGCGGATCCCTGCACGCAATGCCGCGGCGAAGGCCGCGTCCAGCGCGACAGCCGCATCAAGCTGCGCATCCCGGCGGGAGTCGACACCGGCACGCGTCTGCGCTCGTCGGGCAATGGCGACGCCGGCGTGCGCGGCGGAAGCGCCGGCGACCTCTACGTCTTCCTGCATGTGCGCGATCACGACGTCTTCGATCGCGACGGCCCGGACCTCCACTGCGAAGTGCCGCTCCCCTTCACCACCGCCGCGCTCGGTGGCGAACTCAAGGTGCCCACGCTCGACGGCCAGTCGTCGATCAAGATCCCCGCCGGCACCCAGGGCGGCACCGTCTTCCGCATCCGCGACAAAGGCATACCATCGCTCTCGGGCGGACACCGCGGCGACCTCCACGTGAGCGTGCAGGTCGAAGTGCCCACCAAGCTCAACAGCGAACAGCAGGAAAAACTCCGCGAGTTCGCCGCATCGATCGGCGATCACAATTCGCCGATGCAGGAAAGCTTCTTCCAAAAGGCGCGCCGCTTCTTCGAGCTGTGAGCCGCAAGGCCGGCAATGCCGCGCGATTTCCGGATTCCATCATGCCCCGCTTCCTTCTCCGACCCGAAGACTGGAAGGCCGGTGTGCTGCGCGGCGACGAGGCGCGGCATTTCGCCCAAGTGCTGCGCGGCAAGGCGGGCGATCGCATCACCGTCTTCGATGGCGCGGGCCGCCGTGCCGCAGCCAACGTCCTGCAGGTGTCGCGCGAACAGGTGTCGCTCGAACTGAGTGAGGCCGCCACAACCGCGCCGACACCACCGCGCGTCACCCTCGCCCAGGCGATCCCCAAGGGCAAAACGATGGATCTCATCGTGCAAAAGGCGGTCGAACTCGGCGTCGCCGCGATCCAACCGCTCGTCACCCGCCACACGGTCGTCCAACCGGACGGCGGCAAGGCGGAAAAGTGGACGCGCACCGCACTCGAAGCCTGCAAACAGTGCGGACAAGACACGCTTCCGCGCATCGACGAACCCCTGCCCTTCGACCGCTGGCTCGAACGCGAGTCAGGCGCGCCATCCGCAGCCGGACAACTGCGCATCGTCGCGTCGCTCGCCGCGGGAGCGATGCCGCTGCGCGAACTCCTGCGCGACGCGCGCGACGTCACCGCCGTCACGGACCTCACCCTGCTCGTCGGACCCGAGGGCGATTTCTCCCCGGAGGAAACCCGCGCGGCACTCGACGCCGGATTCCATCCCGCGACCCTGGGCTCGATCGTGCTGCGCGTCGAAACCGCAGCGCTCTACTGCCTCTCCGCGGTGCGCTACGAATTCGCCGGATGAGGCGGGGGGGCGAACCTTCTCGGATTTTTTTCTCTTGAACACGAGATCCGTGTACACGAAATTCGTGTTATGAAAAACATCACCTTCAGTGCCGACGAGCGGTTGATCGAACTAGCGCGCCTTGAGGCACTGCAGTGCCGGACCACACTCAACGGGTTGTTCCGCGAATGGCTGGCGGAACTGGCGGGCCGTTCGGAACGCAGCCGCAAGGCGGACCAGGCGATGCGCGCAATGTCGCGGCGTCTTCGTTTCGACCGTCGGCCATCAAGGGACGAATTGCATGAGCGCTGAGTACTTCATCGACACCAACATTTTCATTTACGCGTTTTCCCCTGCCGAGGCCGACAAACGCAGGATCGCCACCGGCCTGATCCGCGAGGCACTGGAAACGCGCAAGGGCGCGATCAGCAGCCAGGTCTTCCAGGAGTTTGTGCATGCGGCCTTGCACAAGGCGAGCACTTCGATCCCACCCGCAACTCTGCGCGCGTACGCCGAAGAGGTGCTTTCTCCCCTGTGTCTGGTGCAATCGTCAAACCGCCTGATGATCCTCGCGCTCGGCATCCAAGAGCAGAGCGGGTACCGCTTCTACGACAGTCTGATCGTCGCCGCAGCGGTGGAAGCCGGGGTGAAAACCCTGTACTCCGAGGATCTCCAGCACGGCCGATCAATCGGCGGCGTCAGGATCGTCAATCCCTTCGCACCGTGAAATCACCCGGCATTCACCCGATCCGCCCCACGCGCATCCGCTCGGCGACGACGATCGCGAGCAATCGCGAATAATCCTCCTCGCGGGTGGCCGAGAGCAGCAGGTAGCCGTAGTCGCGCCAGTGCGCCATTTCTTCAAGCGCGTTGCGCATTCGCAGCGCGATCGTTTCCTCGCTGTCGGTGCCACGCCCGGCAAGACGCTCGCGCAATTCGCGCTCGCCGGGCGGCATCACGAACACATCGACCACCGCACGCCGGATCCGCAGGTCGTCGCAAGAGCGCACCTGCGCGGCACCCTGCACATCGATGTCCATGACAACGTCGCGACCTTCGACCAGCCGTGCGACCACCTCGGATTTGAGCGAACCGTAACCGTTGCCGTGCACCTCGGCGTGCTCGATGAACTCGCCGGCGGCCACTCGCCGGTCGAATTCGTCGCGCGACAGGAAGTGATAGTCCCGCCCGTCCTCCTCGCCCGGGCGTGGAGCGCGCGTCGCGCAGGAAACCGAATAACTGGCCTGACGCTCGTCGGCCAAGCGGCGGCAAAGGGTGGTCTTGCCCGAGCCGGACGGGCCGGACACCACCAACAACATCCCCGTGCGCGAAGGAGTCATGCCCGCGATGCTGCCGCATCCGGCGCGCCCGGCAAAGCGGGAAGTCAGCGGCTTTCGGGTTTTGACGGAATAAAGCCGGCACCTCATGCTGCGTCCGGATGGATCGGCTCGAATCAATCGTCGCGCTCAACCTGCTGCCAAAGATCGGACCGGTGCGCGTGCGGCGGCTGCTCGAGGTGTTCGGCGGACCCGCCGAAATCCTCGGCGCGTCGAAAGACCGGTTGATGCGCGTGGACGGGATCGGCGAAGAGACCTCGGAGATCCTGCGCGGATGGCGCGACCACGCCGATCCCGCAGCGGAAATCCGTGAAGCACACGAGCGCGGGATCGCCATCGTCACGCAGGACGACGAGGACTATCCGGCACCGCTGCGCGATGCGTACGACCCGCCGCTGCTGCTCTACGTCTGGGGACGGCTCGATCCGCGCGACCGCCATGCGATCGGCGTGGTTGGATCGCGCCGCGCCACACACTACGGACGACAAGCGGCGAAAAAACTCTCGTTCCAGCTGGCCCACGCCGGGTTTTCGATCGTTTCAGGCCTGGCACGCGGCATCGACACCTCCGCACACGAGGCGGCTGTCGCCGCCGGCGGACGCACCATCGCCGTGGTCGGCTCGGGACTCGCCAAACTGTATCCACCGGAAAACCTCGGGCTCGCCGGAAAAATCGCCGAAGGCCATGGCGCGGTGGTTTCCGAGTTCCCGTTGCACACCGCGCCCGACAAACAAACCTTCCCGATGCGCAACCGCATCGTCGCCGCATGGTCGCGCGCGCTGCTCGTCGTCGAATGCCCCGCGTGGTCGGGCTCGCTCATCACCGCCAACCTCGCCTCCGAATACGGCAAACCGGTGTTCGCCGTGCCCGGACCAATCGATAAACCCAGCTCGGCCGGCTGCCACCAGTTGATCCGCGACGGGGCGACCCTGGTCACCGATGCGTCGCACCTGCTCGACGATCTCGGCGAACTCCCGTTTCAGAAAACGCCGTCAAGTGAAACGTCGTCCGAAGAACCCACCGACGCAACGCCCGGACTCCCGGAAGCCGAGGCGGCGGTCTTCGCCGCGGTGGGCGACGATGAATCGCATGTCGATCGCATCATCGAACGCTGTGGGCTGCCGCCTCACGAAGTGACCGCCACCCTGATGAAACTCGAAATGCGCCGCTTGGTGCGCGCACTCCCCGGGTTCCGCTACGCCAAACGCTGAGGCAATTGGGGTCAGGCTGCAAATCTTGACAAACAGTCCGCTTTGCCACTGCGGCCGAGGCTTCAAGACAGCTCGCTCCGGCAACCATGCGATGCGGCATCCTCATTCCCCCCATTCGCCTGGGCGGCCGCAATCTTTCGTTGAACTCCGGACATCAGGGGAAATCTGTCAAGATTTGCAGCCTGACCCCTATTCCCGTCGATTTGATTGCCAAACTTGTTCTTGGATCCCTGATCTCCGTGAGCCTGATCTCCACGATCATTACAACACCGGATCGCGGGATGAGTTGCGGCACCGTGCACAACAAGCTTGAGCCCGTTTACAACCATCCGCCGCCCTGAACGGATGGTGGCATCTGGCCGGGACACCATCCCATCCGGCAGGCACGGGCATCCAGGCGATCGGGATCCGTCCTGAACGCGGGCGCACCCTGCCTTCCCCCCCGCCCACTGCCGTCTGACTGAGTGCGTGGTCGTGATGCAAATAGTAATTTATAAGACTACGAATCTGGCCGAGCAGCCTCTGATAAAGGGACAGACCCTTTATCAGAAATCCCATATTTGCAGGGATTTTCAGCAAACATCAGTCCGTGTCCCGTTCCCCTGAAAAATTAGAGAACAAGATAAAAGGTCTGTCCCTTTATCTGAACCGGGGCCGTAGGAAGGATGTGGAGCAAGGATTCCGCAGTGGCGGGACAGCCGATGGGATTGCACAGTTTCGCCAATTCAAATGGAAACCGTCCGGATCGAACCCGACATCGACGCTTGGCGGATCGCGGCGCGGATCCTGCTCGCGCGCGGCGTCCCGCCCGATGCGGTCTTGTGGACCTGCGATGCATCGGATGGAGCGCTCTTCGACGCGACGGAGGTGTCCGCCGCGCCCGCCGCCGCACCGCCGCCGCTGCGCGTGCCTGCCGCGTTTGCCGACATCGCCGCGCGTGCGGCAGCACACTCCGATCCACGCCGGTGGGCCGTGCTTTACCGCATCTTGTGGCGCATCTGCCGGGACGGCGAGCGCCACCTGCCCGCCGTCGTCACCGATCCGGACGTCCGCCAGGCGCTGCTGTGGTGCAAGGCGGTGGGGCGCGAAATTCACAAAATGCACGCCTTCGTGCGCTTTCGCCTCACCGGCACCGACGAGACCAGCGGACGTGAACAACGAATCGCATGGTTCGAA
>VHCM01000027.1 GCA_016871685.1 Verrucomicrobiota bacterium | reverse complement strand
GGCCAGCGAGAGCACGGTCTCGTCGTTGAGGCCGAGGTTGAGGATGGTGTCCATCATGCCCGGCATCGAGTCGCGCGCGCCCGAGCGCACGGCGACGAGCAACGGCAGGCCCTTGGTGTCGCCGAACTTGCAGCGCATGATCTTCTCCATGTTCCTCACGCCGGCTTCCATCTGCGCTTGCAACGAGGCAGGATAAGTCCTGCGATTGGCGTAGTAGTAGGTGCAGACCTCGGTGGTGATGGTGAATCCCGGAGGGACCGGCAGTCCGATGCGCGTCATTTCCGCGAGGTTCGCGCCTTTGCCGCCGAGCAGCGCCTTCATCGTGCCGTCGCCGTCGGCCTTGCCGGCACCCCAGGTGTAGACGTAGCTCGTCTTGCCGGGGGCGGCGGATTTGCGGGTGGTGGTGCGTGACTTCGCGGCGCGGTTGGCGGTCGGCTTGGCAGCCTTCTTCTTGGTGGCCATCGTGGTGGTGGTGGGGTGGATCGTGCCCGCGTCGCCGCGGAAATGAGTTCCCGTGCGGCGAAAGGCGCGGGAGGCTAGAGGGTGAACCCGCGGGAAATCAAGCCGTTCTTGAGGAGGAGCGCCGGGTTTTCCCACGAGTCCAGGCCGGGGATGATCCCGGAACTCCTCTTTGACTCGTCATTTCGGGCTGATTAGCCTGCGCCATCCGCATGAACGCCTACATCGTCGATGGCATCCGCACTCCGGTCGGCAAATACCAAGGCACGCTCTCGCCGGTCCGCGCCGACGACCTCGCGGCGCTGGTGCTGCGGGCTTTGGCCGACCGCCACCCGCAGATCCCGCGCGAAGCGTATGACGACGTGATCCTCGGTTGCGCCAACCAGGCCGGCGAGGACAACCGGAATGTCGCGCGGATGGCGGGGTTGCTTGCGGGGTTGCCCTGCACCGTGCCCGGTGAAACCGTGAACCGCCTCTGCGCATCCGGGCTCGCCGCGGTGATCCACGCGAAACGCGCGGTGCAGGCCGGCGACGGCCACCTGTTCATCGCCGGCGGCGTCGAGAACATGACGCGTGGTCCGCTGGTGGTCTCCAAACCGTCGGCAGCATTCGGCACGGATGCGCAAATGCACGACTCGAGTTTCGGCTGGCGCTTCATCAACCCGGAGATGCGGCGGCTTTACGGCACCGACTCGATGGGCGAGACGGCGGAGAATCTCGTCGCGTTGCACGGCATCTCGCGCGAAGACCAGGACGCGTTCGCCTGCGCCAGTCAGCGCAAGGCTGCGGCGGCACGGCAATCCGGCAGGTTCGCGGAGGAAATCGTCGCCGTGCCCGTGCCGCAGCGGAAGGGCGATCCGTTGCGGTTCGATGCGGATGAATTCATCAAACCGGAGACCACCATCGAGGGACTGGCGAAATTGAAGCCCGTTTTCCGCAAGGACGGATCGGTGACGGCGGGCAATTCCTCGGGCCTCAACGACGGCGCGGCCGCGGTACTGGTCGCATCGGAAACCGCGCTGCAAACCCACGGGCTCCAACCGCTCGCGCGCATCGTCAGCTCGGCCGTGATCGGTGTCGAGCCACGCATCATGGGCATCGGACCGGTGGAGGCATCGAACCGCGCGCTGCGCGCGGCGGGACTCAACCTCGACGACATCGATCTGATCGAACTCAACGAGGCATTCGCCGCGCAGGCGCTCGCCTGCATCCGCTCGTGGGGTCTGGCCGACGACGATCCGCGCATCAACCCGAACGGCGGCAGCATCGCGATCGGCCATCCGCTCGGGATGACTGGCGCACGCCTCGCCTACAGCGCCGCGCTCGAACTGCACCGCACCGGCAAGCGCCGCGCGCTCGTCACGCTGTGCATCGGGGTCGGCCAAGGCTATGCCGCCGTGCTCGAACGTGCCTGAGCCCTTTTTCAAACCATCAACCCACCCATCCGATCATGATCATCCGGAACTACGCATGCGGCAAATGGATCGAAGGCACCGGCGACGGCACGCCGCTCGTCGATTCCGTCACGGGAGAGGCATTCGCGCGCACCGGCACGGCCGGTCTCGATTTCGCGGCAATGCTGCGCTACGGCCGTACGACCGGTGGCCGCGTCCTGCGCGCCATGACCTTCCAGCAGCGCGGCAACCTGCTCAAAAGCCTGGCACTGCATCTCACGAAGCGGAAGGAGTCGTTCTACGATCTGAGCTATCGCAGCGGCGCAACGCGCATCGACAGCTGGATCGACATCGAGGGCGGCTTCGGCAACCTGTTCGCCAACGCCTCGCTGCGGAAATTGTTCCCCAACCAGCCGTATGACGTCGAGGGCGATCCGGTCGACCTCTCACGCGGCGGCCGCTTCATGGCGCACCACCTGCTCGTGCCCAAACCCGGCGTCGCGGTGCACATCAACGCGTTCAACTTCCCGATCTGGGGCATGCTCGAGAAATGCGCGGTGAACTGGATGGCCGGCGTGCCCGCGATCGTCAAACCCGCGACCGCGACCTGCTACCTCACCGAAGCGGTGGTGCGAGAGATCATCGACTCGGGCATCCTGCCGGAGGGAGCACTGCAATTGATCTGCGGATCATCGGGCGACCTGCTCGACCATCTTGAAAGCCACGACGTGGTCACGTTCACCGGATCGGCCACGACCGGACGCATGCTCAAGGCACATCCGCGCATCATCGCCGAGGCGGTGCCATTCAACATGGAGGCGGATTCGCTCAACTGCTCGGTGCTCGGGCCGGACGCGGCGCCAGGCACGCCCGAATTCGATTTGTTCATCGCCCAGGCGCGCACCGAGATCACCGTGAAGTGCGGACAGAAATGCACCGCGATCCGCCGCATGCTGGTGCCCGAGCCGTGGGTCGAGGAGGTCCGCAACGCGCTGGCCAAGGCGCTCGACAAGGTGACCATCGGCGATCCGCGACTCAAGGAGGTGCGCATGGGCACGCTGGTGAGCCGCGCGCAAGTCGAGGAGGTGAAGGACTGCGTCACGAGGATCGCCGCCACCGCGAAGATCGTGTACGGCGGTCTCGACGCACCGGAGGTGACGGGTGCCGACGCCGCCAAGGGCGCGTTCATCCGGCCGGTGATCCTGGTTGAGGAAAAGCCGTTCGAGCACCTGCAAGCCCACGAAATCGAGGCCTTCGGTCCGGTATCGACGATCATGCCCTACAAGGATCTCAACGAGGCCGTCGAACTCGCGCGCCTCGGCAAAGGGTCGCTGGTTTCGTCAATCGTCACCCACGACGACGCGGTGGCCAGGGAGTATGTCGTGAACGCCGCAACGCATCACGGACGCATCCTTGTGCTCAACCGCGAGAATGCGAAGCAGAGCACCGGCCACGGATCGCCGATGCCGATGCTGGTGCACGGCGGGCCCGGCCGCGCGGGCGGCGGCGAGGAAATGGGCGGCACCCGCGGCATCCGGCACTACATGCAACGCTGCGCCGTGCAGGGCACGCCGACCACGATCACCGCGATCACCGGAATCCACCAGGCGAAGTCCGCCCCCAAGCCCGCGCCGGTTCATCCGTTCCGGCTGCATTGGGACGAACTCGAGCCCGGTATGTCGGTCACGACCCACAAGCGCACGGTCACCGATACGGACATCATCAACTTCGCCAACCTCACCTGGGATCACTTCTACGCGCACACCGACATCACCTCGCTCGAGGGCAGCATTTTCGAACAGCGCGCTGCCCACGGGTATTTCATCCTCTCGGCGGCGGCGGGATTGTTCGTCCATCCCGACAAAGGTCCGGTGGTCGCGAACTACGGATTGGAGGATTGCCGGTTCCTGCGGCCGATCTACCACAACGACACGATCTCCGTCCGCCTCACCTGCAAGCAGAAGATCGAGCGCGATAGCCCGCCCGCCGAAATTCCCTGCGGCATCGTCAAGTGGATGGTCGAGGTGTTCGACCAGGAGGACGAACTCGTCGCCACCGCGACCATCCTCACCATGGTCCGCAAGAAGCCGCCGTACACGATGGTCGATGCCGGAAACCTCCCGGGTTTCCTCAACGCGGTCGCATCGCAGGTATTTGTCGAGCGCGTTGAGCTGGGCCTGCGTCAGGCGATTGCCGAAGACGCGCCGGATCCGGCAGCGGCCGGCGATGCGTCATCCGCGGCCATCAAGCAGGCGCTCTATCATTACGTGCCGCTGCCCGCGGAGGTCGACTGGCCGGTTGCGGGCGGATTGTCGCATCCGGACATCGCGACGGCGCGGGCCAAGGCGCTCGAGGCCTACGCCGCGTTCACGGCGCGCTTCAAGGCACGGCCGGGATCGCCGACCCTGCATCCGCACTTCGGCGCGATGAACTCCTTCGAATGGAACTTGTTGTTCACCAAGTTGTTCCACCGTTGAGCGGGGTTCGCGATTCCATTCCGATGGTCTCCATCCATCATTGCCATCCATGAGCGATCCATACGTCACATCCAGCATCGAGGGCGGCGTTGCCACGATCGAGTTCCACCACCCCGAACACAACTCGCTGCCGGGATCGATCCTGCGGCAACTCGCCGCGGCGATCACCGAGGCCGGACGCGACGACGCGGCGAAAGTCGTCGTGCTGCGCAGCGCGGGCGATCGCACGTTCTGCGCGGGCGCGAGTTTCCAAGAGCTGATCTCGATCGCCGATGCCGAGGCGGGGCGTGAATTTTTTTCGGGATTCGCCAACGCGATCAACGCGATGCGCAACTGCCCGAAGTTCGTGATCGGCCGCGTGCAGGGCAAGGCGGTCGGCGGCGGCGTCGGCCTCGCGGCAGCGACCGACATCTGTCACGCCACACGCCACGCCGCGGTGAAGCTCAGCGAACTCTACGTCGGCATCGGGCCGTTCGTCGTCGGCCCGGCAATCGAGCGCAAGATCGGCGTCAGCGCGCTCAGCCAACTGGCGATCGACGCCAACACGTTCCACGATGCGGAATGGGCGCGCGAGAAAGGACTCTACGCCGCCGTGCATGACAACGTCGAAGCACTCGACGAGGCGGTCGCGCGGCTCGCTGCGTCACTCGTCACATCGAATCCCGAAGCGATGGCCGAGATGAAGCGTGGGTTCTGGAGGGGCACCGAGCATTGGGACGAGTTGCTCGCCGAACGGGCGGTGATCAGCGGCAGGCTCGTCCTGTCCGACTTCACCCGCAGCATCCTTGCGCGCTTCAAAGACAAGCGCTGACTCGCGCGGTGCCGACGTGCAGATCATGAACCCACCCTGCCAGGCCAGCGACGTCGTGCGGGCCGCCTCGCGCTTCGCGCTTCCCGGCGAGGTGGTCGACGTGCGCCGCCACGGGTCGGGCTTGATTCACGACACCTGGCTCGTCACCTGCTCCGCGGCCGGTGGTGTGGCGCGCTTCATCCTTCAGTGCATGCGCATCGATGTGTTTCCGCATCCCGACCGGGTGATGGAGAACATCCGCCGCGTCACCGATCATGCGCTGGCGGAGCTGAAGGCCTGCGGTGTGGCCGACGCGCACCGCCGCACGCTGTGCTGCGTGCCGACGCACGACGGCGCGTGGCTCGCCGACGACGGAACGGGCGGCTGCTGGCGCGCCTATCCATTCATCGAGCGGACGCATGCCGTCGACATGCCCGAGTCCAACGCGCAGGTGCGTGAGGCAGCACGCGCCTTCGCCGGATTTCAGAAAACCGCGGCGTCGCTGGGTGGACCGCGTTTGCATGAGACGATCCCCGAATTCCACCACACGCCGCGGCGGATCCAGGCGCTGGAGGATGCGGCATCCGCCGACCGGAATGGCCGCGCCGCGCAGGTGCGCGACGAACTCGCATTCGTCCGCTCCCACGCGGTCGAGTGCACGCGCATCGCCGACCTGATGGCGCGCGGCATCATCCCGGAGCGCGTCGCGCACAACGACACGAAGATTTCCAACGTCCTCTTCGACGATGCCACCGGCGAGGGCATCTGCGTGGTGGACCTCGACACGACGATGCCCGGCACGGTGCTCAGTGACTTCGGCGATCTCGTGCGCAGCGCCGCGGGCGGAACGGCTGAGGACGATCCGCGGCCGGAGGCGAACCGGCTGGATCTCCACCGCTTCACCGCGATCACCGAAGGGTACCTCTCGGCCGCCGATTTCCTCGAGCCGTCCGAGCGGGATCAGCTCGCGTTTTCCGCGTGGCTCATCACGATGGAATGCGGCGTGCGCTTCCTCACCGATTTTCTCGCGGGCGACACGTATTTCCGATCAACCCGGCCCGGGCAGAACCTCGACCGCTGCCGCTCACAATTCGCGCTGGCACAATCAATCGCCGATCAACTCAGCGAACTGGAGCGCATTGTGGCGCGCACCGCGGATCGCCAGGCCAATGGATGATCACAGCGATCCGTTGACGCCGCGGCGGTGATGGGCGAAGCTGGCCGCCGATGAGCGAATGGGTGTTGGGCATCGATCTGGGCACGACTCATTCCGCGGTGGGTGTGGTCGATTCCGGATTTCCAATCCTGCTCGCCAACGAAGAGGGCGCGCGCATCACGCCCAGTGCGGTGTGGATCGGTCGCGACGGCGGAATCGAGGTCGGCGCGAAGGCCATGCGCCGGCGCGGCGCAGATCCCTGCCGGGTGATCACCGGAATCAAACGCCTCATCGGCCGGCGCGACGCAGATGCGGCCGAGGGGTTTCCGCTGACCGTCGAAGCGGGTGCCGACGGATGGCCGCGTGTGCTCGGGAGGTCCGCCATTGAAATCAGCGCGGCGATTCTCGGCGAAATGCGGCGCGTCGCCGCATGGCGCATGGAAACCGACATCGTCAAAGCGGTGATCACCGTACCCGCGTATTTCAACGATGCGCAGCGCGCGGCGACCAAGCAGGCGGGCGAGCTGGCGGGCCTCGACGTGCTGCGCATCCTCAGCGAGCCGACGGCGGCCGCGCTCGCCTATGGTCTCGACAAGCTCGGTGACCACACGCGCGTCGCCGTTTACGACCTCGGCGGCGGCACGTTCGATCTGAGCATCCTCGAATGGCAGGACGGCGTGTTCCAGGTGCGGGCGACCCATGGCGACACGCGCCTCGGTGGCGACGACCTCGACGAGTTGATCGTGCGCCACATCGCGGATGCAGCGGGGATGCCCTCTCCCTCCGGCGAATCGCGCATCCGCTGGCTCGAAGAAGCCGCGCGCGTCAAACACCGCCTCAGCGATGCCAACGAGGCGGTGTTCCGAACGCCTTTCGACACCGGCGGCCGCCACATCGAGATCGTCCTCACGCGCGCCACACTCGAGTCGGTCGCCGCACCATGGATCCAGCGCACGCTGCGGCATTGCCGCCAGGCGATGGCCGACGCCGGGGTGACGTCCGCCGACCTCGACGCGGTCGTGCTGGTGGGCGGCAGCACGCGCATGCCCGCGGTGCGGCGTGCCGTCGCGGAATGTTTTGGCCGCGAGCCCGACACCACGCAGCATCCCGACGAGGCGGTGGCGCTCGGCGCGACGATCCAGGCCGGCGTGATGGGCGGTTCGCTTCGCCAGCTCGTCTTGCTCGACGTGACGCCGCTGAGTCTCGGCATCGAGACCTACGGCGGGCTGATGAACGTGCTCATTCCGCGCAACACGACGATCCCGTGCAAGGCCGGCGAGATGTTCACCAATGCGGCCGACGGCCAGCAGGCGATGCGCGTGCGTGTGCTCCAGGGCGAGCGCGAAATGGCGCGCGACAATTGGCAACTCGGCTCATTCGAGGTGACCTTCTCCCCCGCGCCGAAAGGCCGGGCACGCATGGGCGTCCAGTTCCGCATCGATGAAAACGGGATTCTGGAAGTGCTCGCCCGCGATGTCGCGACCGGCACCGACACTGTGGTCAACCTCGGCGGCACCGCCGTGGACGTCGATGACGAAGCGGTCGGCCGCATGATCGGCGAATCGGTCGATCACGCGTTCGAAGACATGGCCGAGCGCGTGTTCACCGAGGCAAGGCTCAAGGCGGAAGAACTGCTGCCCGCCGTGGAGAACGTGCTCGGGCAAGGGCTCGCGCGGGATGATGAACGCGCATCGATCGAGCAGGCCGCACGCGAGGTGCGCGAGGCGCTGGCCGCTGGTGCCGCCAATCCGCTCAAGGCCGCGGTGCAGCGGCTCGACCAAGCGACCGAGGCACTCGCCGCACGCATCGTCGAGCGCGCGATGGACGCCGCTCTGGAACGCAGGTGGTAAGCGCCGACCCGCCGTCACAAATCGCGGAGATGCTCCGAAGCAAGATCCGCCGCCTCGTAGGGCACGCCGAAGCGTTCGCAAATCAAGTTCGAGCTGATGCGGCCGGATTCATAAATGGTCGGCAGCCCGCTGCCCGGATGAGTGCCGCCGCCGACGAGATAGCAATTGTCGAACCCCTGGCAGCGGTTGTGCGGACGCAGGTAAAGCATCTGCCCGAGCGTGTGCGCGAGGTTGAACGTGGCACCCATGTAGATCGAGGAGCTTTCCCAGTCGGCCGGGGTGATGATGTGCTTGGCGACGATGCGCCGCCGCAGGTCCTTCATCCCCGTGCGCTCCTCGATGCGCCGCAGGATCTTATCGGCGTATCCCTCTTTGCAGCCATCCCAATCATAACCGTGCCGGTGGTTGATCGTCGGTGACAGGATGTAGAGCCCTGATTTTCCAGCGGGCGCGCCCGACGGATCGGTGACGACTGCATTGCGGATGTAAACCGACATATCGTCGGAAACGCGCTGCTCGCTCTGGATGTCGTCGACATTGCGCCGGTAATCGTCGGCGAAAAGAATGTGATGATGCGGCTCGTCCGGGTACACCGTGTCCAGACCGAGGTAAATCATGAACGCCGAGCACGAGAACTTCTTGCGGCGCATCCGCTCATCGGGCACCGAGCGCCCGCCGAACAGCCGCGTCGCAGCGTGTCCATAGTCGGCGTTGACCACCACGGCGTCGGCTTTGATAATCGTGCCGTCCTCCATCAACGCGCCGTGCACGGTATGGCCGCTGTGCTGCAAGCGCCTCACCGGCGATGACAATCGCAGCTCGCCACCGGCCTTGACGAACGCGTCGGCCATCGCCTGCGAGATGCGGTTCAGCCCGCCCTGCACGTGGTACACGCCGTAGCGGTATTCGGTGAACGAGAGGATGCTGAAGAGCGCCGGACAATGCCACGGCGACATGCCGAGGTACTTCGCTTGGAACGTGAACGCGAGCTTGAGGCGCTCGTCCTTGAAGTAATCGCCGAGCACGTCGTGCACGCTGCGGGTGGTCAGCACGTAAGGCAGCGCCTTGAGCAGCTTGGGGCTGAGGTACGAGCGGAGAGAGTGGTACGGCCGCTGCAGGCACGGGTAGATCGCGCGGAACTTCGCACCCTGCTCGCGCATGTAGCGCTCGAAGCCGTCGCGGCTGCCGGGGAAAACACGCTCGATTTCGCCGGCCATCCGCTCGCGGTCGCTGAACGTGTGCAGCGAGGTGCCGTTCCAACTGAGCCTCGTCATCGGATTCAGATTGACGAATTGCAGGTGGTCTTCGCTGCGCGTGCCGGTCTCCGCGAAGATCTCGTCGAGACAGAATTTCTGGTGCAAGAATGTCGGGCCGACGTCGAACGAGTACCCGCCGTCGAGGCTGAGTTCGGCATTCCTGCCACCCACCCGGTCGTTCTTTTCAACAAGGGTCACTTGGAACCCGCGGTGCTGGAGCAACAAGGCGGCGGTCAGTCCGCCGGGGCCGGCACCGACAACGAGAATGGATTTGCGGGTCTTGGATGGCATCGTGCGGCAGGCGTCGTGGCGCGACTCTAACGGACATCCGTGTCTTGGCAAACCCCGCGCTGAGGAATCGTGCGCGCCTTTCTTCCTTGAGCGGTGCTGCAGCCACCGGTTGAATGCGCACATCTTGCTGGCTCCGCCGTCCGATCACGCGTTCTGGTTTGTCCCCGCGTTCCTTCTCGGAGCCTGCATCGGGTCGTTTCTCAATGTGGTGATCCACCGCCTGCCGCGAGGCCTCTCGGTGCGCGATCCCCGGCGCTCGATCTGCCCGCACTGCGGCGCGCCGATCCCATTCCACCACAACCTGCCGCTGGTCAGTTGGTGCCTGTTGCGCGGCCGTTGCGGTGCCTGCGGCGGACGCATCTCACCGCGCTACCTCGCGGTCGAGCTGATCACCGCCCTGCTCTACACCGCCGTCTGGGCGCTGTTCCCGCCCGTCGCCGTGCCATTCCTGTGGGTGCTCGCCGCCCTGCTGGTGGCGCTCACATTCATCGATGCCGAGCACCTGATCATTCCAACGCGGCTGACCTGGGTCGGCGCGCTCGTGGGTCTTGCCGCCTGCGCGGTGTGGCCGCAACTCCCGGCGCTGGCGGGCGGGGCTGACGATTGGACAGATGGCCTGCGCAATGGCGCGATCGGTTGGGCGGCCGGTTTTTTCGGACTGTGGGTCGTGGTCGAACTCGGCAAACTCGCATTCGGAAAAAAACAAGACCACTTCGATCCAGCGGTCGACTGGCGGATCGAAGAGCCCGCGGATGAACGCGAACCCTTACGCTTCATCATCGGTGAGGATCGCATCGATTGGTGGGATTTGTTCACGCGCAAACGCGACCGCCTCGTCATCGAGAGCGAGGAACTCTTGGTCGATGGTGTTGCGGTGGCACCCGGCACGCTGACGATCCGGCGCGATGCGGTCGAGCTGCCGGACGGATCACACCGCGACCTCGCCGACCTCACATCGCTCGCCGGCCGCGCGCGTTCGGTTGTCATCCCGCGCGAGGCGATGGGCTTCGGTGACGTCCACCTGCTCGGCATGATCGGTGCGTTCTTCGGTTGGCCCGGCGTCTTCTTCTCGCTGTTCGCCGGATCGATGCTCGCTTTGGCCTGGGCGGTCGCCGGCCGCATCGGCTTCGGCCGACAATTGCCCTTCGGCCCGTTTCTCGCGATGGGGTCGCTCTGCTGGGCCTTCGGCGGATGGCGCTTGTGGGCATGGTATCTGGAATTGCTCGGACCCCTCTGGATGCGATGAAACCGCGGATTTTCCTCGTTGCCGCGCGGATCTCCCGTGATCACCCTGCCTGCGGAGGTTCGTGCTGGAGGGCCTCCACGTCCCGCCGATGAATAATTCCGGTCCAGATGCGTCCAATCCATTGCGGGAACCTGCCGGGATCGGCGGGCCGGCCCCCATGACCGACGGGCCAGACGACGATCTTGCGTGGGTCTCCCGCGCCCAACAAGGCGACGCGCGGGCCTATGATGTGCTCGTCACCCGCCACCGCGCCAAGATCCACGCCATGATCCGCAACCTGATCCACAACGAGACCGACGCTTGGGACCTCTCGCAGGAAGTCTTCATCAAGGCGTGGTCCGCGTTGCCGCGCTTCGAATCCAAAGCGCGCTTCAGCACCTGGCTCTACCGGATCGCCCACAACACCGTGTACGACTGGACGCGCAAGCGGCGCATCGAGGCGGTCGACGAACTCGACGACGGCCTGCTCGATCGCGAACGCATCGATCCCGCGTCGCTCACCACGCCATCGGGCGGCGAGACCCCCGACCAACAACTTTCCAACAGCGAGTTGCGCCGGAAAATTTCCGCCGCGCTCGCCAAGTTGTCGCCCGAACACCGCGAGGCGGTCCTACTCAAGGACGTGCAAGGCCTCGCCTACAAGGAGATCGCCGAGGTGATGTCCTGCTCGATCGGCACCGTGATGAGCCGCCTCTTCTACGCACGCCAGAAACTCCAAACCCTGCTCAAAGATGAATACGACACCCGATGAACTGACGCTGGCCCGCTGGCTCGACGACGATCTCGACGGCGCGGAACTCGAAGCGATGGAGGCATGGGCGGCCAAGCATCCCGAGCAACTCGCCGCTCGCGAAGAGTCGCGTCGTTGGCGCGGTTGGATCACCACTGCCGTGCCCGCTGAAATCGAGCCGCCCTACGCCGAGTTCTTCAACCACCGCATTGCCCGCGCGATCCGCGCGAACAGCACGAGCAACGCGACACCGGCACTCGCAACTCCCGCCCGCACACCGTGGCGGCACTTCTTCATCCCGCTCACCGCATGCGCCGGCATGGTGATCGCATTCCTCCTCGGCGCGCGCATCCAATCCAGTCATCCCGAGATCGACGTCGCCGGCGCGCCACGCGCGATTCCGGTCGATCTGCTGCCGTACACGCCGGACCTCGACGTGGAGGCCGAGTACTTCAAAAGCCCGGGCGCGGCGGCGATGGTCATCGTGCTCAATGGTGTGGGTGCCATCCCGGACTCGCTCGAACTGATCCAGACCGCTTCGGTTTCCCAAGAAGAAGATGAGGAACGGCCAATGGCATCCGCTCCGCAAAACCCGCAGTCATCCGGATCATGAACACCAGCCGAAGGATTCTGTTGCTCACGCTGCTCGCACTCGCACCGGCTCTGCGCGCCAATGAGCAAACCGATCCGGGACGCGCGCCGATCGGTGCTGTTGCCGTGATCGTGTACCATGCGACCGATGGCGATCCGAAAGCGGCGGGCGCGCGCGCGGTCGCCGTGGACGAAGCCACGGCAAAGCGGTTCCGCAGTGAAAAACGGCTGCAGTTCCGTCACTACCGAAGGCTCGGTGCCGACACTCAACCGCTGCTGCGCAGTTATGAAAGCTGGGCGGAACCCTTCAAGCCGTCTCATGAACTCCTCGTGCGCTTCGAAGCACAAGGCCGATCCACCGCCGACTCGGCCAGCCTCGACCTCGAACTCTGGCTCTCCGGCAAGAAAACCATCAAGACCTACTCGGTGATCGAACGCGATCGCCCGCTGCTGGTGCTCGGCCCGGAATGGCGAGGCGGACGACTCATGATCGAGGTTGCGATGGCGACACAGCCGGGCAAGGATCCCTGACATGATCCACCTCCCACGTCATCTGCTGCTCTGCTGTTTTTTCCTGGCCGTCGCGGCACACGCAACCGGCATTGAGTTCGACACGAAGCTGCGCGAACTGGAGGCGGATGCGGATGCGAAGACCATCGCGGCAGAGTTCTCCTTCACCAACCGCGGCGACAAGCCGTCGAAGATCCGCAAATACCACGCGAGTTGTTCGTGCATGGCCACGATGATCAGCGACGGCAAACTCGAGTACGCGCCGGGCGAGTCGGGCGTGATCCGCATCAACTTCGATCTCGGCAACCTCTCGGGCACCGTCGAGAAGAATGTCCTCGTCTTCCTCGACGACGATCCGGACAGCCGGCCATCGGTCTCGCTCGTCACCCGCATCCGCATCCCGGTGGTCGTCGCCGTCGAGCCAAAAACCCTCACGTGGCCGATCGATGGCACACCCGGCACGAAAACCGTGCGGATCACGATGAATCACTCAAAACCAGTACGCATCACCGCCGTCGGTTGTTCATCCGACATCTACACACACCAGTTGCGCACCATCGAGGAAGGGAAGCACTACGAACTCGACGTGACCGTGCGCGACACCCGCAGCCCAATCCTCGGCGTGCTGCGCATCGAGACCGACTGCGACATTCCGCGCCACCGCATCCAACAGGTGTTTGCCGTTTGCCGATACCCCAACCCGGGGGAGACTCAAGCTCCGCGCTGATCCGCGACCGCATCGGCGACCACGGCCTCAGCCGGCGCGCACTTTCGAATAAGCGCGCAAGAACCCGACGCACTGCGCGACTTCCGCGAGGTTCGATTCCCAGTTGTGTTCGTACTCGATGCTCACATTGCCGTCGAAGCCCACCGCGCGCGCCGCATCGAGGATGCCGACAAGGTCGGTCGAGCCGGTGCCGAACGGGCGGTCGTGCGACCACTTGCCGATCTCCGCCCGGTCCTTGAGGTGGAACGAACGCAGGCGCGGCGCAATGCCGCGCACCACCTCGAGCGGATCCAGGCCCGAGGTCGCCCAATGACCGGTGTCCGCGCAGAAGCCAAGCAACGCGTCGCGCCCGTCCAGCGCCTTGGCAATCGTGTCGGGATGCCACAAGGCGGTCGGCCGCGGGTGATTGTGAAACGCGACGCGGATGCCGGATTCCCTCGCCAGCGATTCGATCAAATCGATCTCGCGGATCGATTCGGTGGTGATCGCCGGAATGCCGAGCCGCTTGACGAATTCGAACAACCGGCGCGCCGCCGCCTCGTCGCCGGGCACCGGTGTGACACCGAAGTTCACCGCCGCCACGCCGTGCTTTTTCAAATGATCGGCAAGCGACGCGAGCACGTCCTCGGGCAGATCAGGGCCCAGCTTCAGATCGCCATGGGCACCGCCGACCTTGTGACCGGGGAACAACTCGACATGCGCTCCCGCGGCAGCCGCCATCTCGATCGCCTCGAAACAAGTGAACTCGCGGAACGACCAACACTGCACCGCGATCGTGAATCCCGCGGCAGTCGCTCCGGGCAATGGCGCGGGCGCGGATTGCGAACGCATGGCGAGCAGTGCGGATGCAGCGGGGATCATCGTGAACAGCGAGCGGCGTTTCATGCGGTCGTCCACACCATGCGGCAGCTCCGGGCTGGAATCAATCCGCGAATTCAGCGGGACAAATCCGTCGAATGATCGGAACCATTCACATCCTCCCCGCAATGCCCGCCCCGTCCTGTATCCTCTTCCCTCTTTCCTGTTCCCAATAACCAATAACCAATAACCCATGACCAACGACCAACCCACCACCGCATTTCCCTTGGTGGCACGCGGGCTTGTAGGTTAGCGTGATGCCGGATGCAGGATTCCGACGAAGAGGCGTTCTTCGAATTCATGGCGACGGAGCGCAGCGCTTCGCCGCGCACGCTGGCCAACTACCGCGGCGCGCTGGAGGCCTTTCGCAACTGGTGCGGTCCGCGATTCACCGGCTGGCGCACACTCGCGCCGCCGCTCTTTCGCGACCAACTGTTCGCGTTGATGAAACAAGGTCTCAAGCGCAGCACGATCCGCCTGCGGTTTGCCGCGCTGCGCTCGTTCTACCGCTTCCTCGTGCTGCGGCGCGGACTAGCCTCCAGCCCGGTCGCGGGCGTGCAACTGCCCAAGGCGGAGCGCACACTGCCGGTCGTGCTGTCCGTCGCGCAGATCGGACAACTGCTGGATGTCCCGCTGCGCATCACGGCGTCCCGCAACTCGCCACCGTGGATCCCGTTGCGTGACGCCGCGATTCTCGAGCTGTTCTACTCGTGTGGCCTGCGGATTTCCGAATTGCTCTCGCTCGATGTGAAGGATCTCGACTTCATTGGCGAAACCGTGCGGGTCAAAGGCAAGGGCGCGAAGGAGCGCATCGTCCCGGTGGGCGGACCCGCCCTCAACGCGATCCAACGCTACCGACAGGAGGCGGCGGTCACCTCCGGTCCGCTCTTCCTCAGCAAACGGCGCACGCGCATCACGCAACAAGCCGTGGATCTGCTGCTGCGCAAATACCTGCAGCACAGCGACATCCCGTTCGCCATCAGCCCGCACAAACTGCGCCACAGCTTCGCCACCCACCTGCTCGACGCCGGTGCCGATCTCCGCAGCGTGCAGTCGCTGCTCGGCCACGCCTCGCTCTCGACAACGCAAATCTACACCCACGTCACCCGCGAGAGGATCCGCGACGCATACGACAAGGCCCACCCGCGCGCATGAAGCACCGATGGCTCCACCCATGGCACACGCTCGCCGCACTCGCTGCGCTGGCCCTCGCGTCGTGCGCGACATGGCGCGGCAAATCGTCGGCCGCCCATGAGTTGGCGCGACCGAAGCTCGGTCCGCGCAATCCCGACGCTTGGGCCGTGCTGTTCATCGGTAATAGCTACAGCCAGGGAGTGCCACGCGAATTCACTAGACTCGCGGCCGCGCGCGGCATCCGGGTGCGCACCGGCCAGGCCACCCACGACGGATGGTCGCTCGCACGCCATGCCGACGATGCCGACACCCTCGCGTTGCTGCGCGGATCCGCCTGGGATCTCGTCGTCCTGCAAGAGCACAGCCTCGCCCCGTCATCGCGGCGACGGCGCCTGCTCGACATGCAACCGGCACTTCTGCGACTCGCGGATGAGGCCCGCAGCATCGGTGCGACACCAATGCTCGTGCAAACCTGGGGTCGGCGCGACGGCGATCCCGCCAACCCACGCGGCGGATTCCACGCCATGAACGATCAGGTGCGCAAAGGCTGCCAGCGAGCCGCGCGTCACGCCGGAGTCGCGATGATCCCCGCAGGCGACGCCTGGCAACGGGAAGTCGACTCCGGCCGCGCCGATGCGGTCTTTCAAGCCGACGGCAGCCACCCCACCCGACGAGGCAATCAAATCACCGCCGAGACCGTGCTGCGGGCGATGGGGATCGAGTGAAGCTTGCGCATTGCCCTACGCCAGCGCCTCGAAGCGGCCCAACTCGCGGTTTTTGTGGACTTTGCCGGAAAGGAAGACGGTGCCGTTCATGGCGATGTAGACGCCGGGGGGCTTGGATTGGACGGCACCAAGGGCCAGACCCATGTTGAAGACGGCGTCGGTGACGCGGAAGTGCGCCGGAGCAAGCGCTCCGGTGAGCACGATGGTCTTGCCGCCGATGCCTTCGAGCGAGCGAGCGGTTTCGCACATCGTGTCGGTGCCGTGGGTGATGAGGATCATGCGCTCGGGTGCTTCCTCACAAGCGCGGCGGATCGTCTTTCGGTCCACGTCATCCATATCCAAGCTGTCCTTGCGGAACAACGGATCGATGCGCCATGGCAACAACACGCCGCATTCGTTGAAGACATGGGGCAGCGCCGGCTCGCCGACCTCGTATTCCGACTTGGCGTCGAAGTAGACTTTGTCGAGGGTGCCGCCCGTGGTCAGAACCAGCAGTGCCATGCGTGAGTAATCGGATGCGCGCGGCGGAAGTCAAGCAGTGTGGAACACATGGCCCGATCGCACTCAATCGCGAAACCCCCGCCGACCCTGCATCGCGCGGGTGAGCGTGAGTTCATCGGCATGCTCAAGCCCGCCGCCGGCGGGCAGCCCTTGGGCGATCCGCGTCAGCCGCAGCGGCCTGCCGCGCAGGAGGTCGGCCAAGTAGTTGGCGGTCGCCTCGCCTTCGACGTCGGATCCCAGTGCAAGAATGATTTCCGCATCGGCGGGCATGGTTTCGGCACGACGCAGCAATGCGGGAATGTGCAAATCCTCGGGCGACACGCGGTCCAGCGGCGAGAGTTTGCCACCCAAACAATGGTAATGGCCGCGATACGCACCCGAGCGCTCGAGCGGCAAGACATCGGTCGCTTGCTCAACCACGCAGAGCATGCCAACATCGCGCTGCGGGTCGTCGCACAGCGCACATCCCTGCTGCGTGGCAAAGAAGCCGCAGCACTTGCAGGAACGGATTTCCGTGTGCGCGGAGACGATCGAGCCGGCGAGCCGTGCGGGATCCGCCTTCGGGTGGCGCAGCAACCAGACGGCGATCCGTTCCGCACTGCGCGGACCAATCCCCGGCAGTCGCTTGAGTTCACCGATCAAGGCAGTGACGGGTTCGGGAAAATCAGCGCGTTTCATGCGGAAGCGGAGGGGTGGACATCACAGGGCATGCGATGCCTAGTGGCGTAGGTGATCGCGCAAATGCCCGACCAGATACCAGCGACCAACGGCATCGATAGCGATGGTGAGTGAGCCGCAAGCGCAAGCACCGGAATCCAAGCAGCGATCGACATGACAATCGACACGGCGATCACCAGCCGACGCCAATGCGCGGGAATGACCAAGAGCAACAAGGGCAGGCCGAACGCAATTGTGATCGTCGCCAACCAATGGGCCACCATGCCGAGCGTGTGCGGAAACGGACCTGGGATCACGCGCGCGATGGATTCAATCAGCCAAACATCCATCCGTGCAGCGAGGCCAAGCAGGCTCAACCCGGCGCACAGGATCATCGACAAAGCGCCGATGGTCAGCGCCGCCGCCAGCCAGTGCCCTGCGGGTACCTCATCGGGTTTCAGATCAGGGGCGGAACGGCCGGACACGGCCGACAATCTGCCCTTCCCGATGTGCCAGATCAAGCCGTGCCCTCACCCGCCTCCGCGAGAATGCGGTCGATCTCGGCAACCCGCTCCCACGGACATCGCTTGCGCTGGTATTTTTTCCACACGATCTCGCGCAACTCGCGCCATACCTCGGTCGGTGCCGGATCCAGATCGGTCCACTCCGGATTGCGCTTTTGTCGGGTGGTCATCAAGGTCCAGCGGCCCCCCAAGTGGTTGGCACGATAGTACACCTTGCCCTCGGTCGTGTTCTCAAACCACTCGTGGCTTTCCATCGCACCCGACGCTGCATCGCCACATCGGCATCGGCAAGCGCAAGCACTGCGCACAACCGATCCCCGCGACATCCGGGCCAGCGCGGGGAGCAATGGGGCGAACTCCAATCCAGCCCGGCTCCCCGCAGGCCGCGGAGGGCTTGCGCAGTGAACGATTTTACCCGCTCACCAGCGGAGCAGTCGCGTCACCGCGCCACGCAGGGCCGCGGCCAGCACCGCCGCCTCGCCATGGCTCACCGGGATCGCAACCTTGCGCTGTTGCTTGTCGGCGGTTTCCTGGCGTGAGAGCGACAAGAGATACGGCGGCCGCTCGGGGTCGTCGCGAAGCGTCAGCTCAAAGGCACTGTTCGATTTCTCGGACTGATGGAAGAGCTTCGTCTGGGGCTGACGGCCCTCCAAGGTCGCCAGCACCTGACCGATGTCGGCGAGATTCCATTTCATGGTGATCTTGCGTTCCCAATCGAACTGGCGCTCGCCCGATTGGGCGGCGGCATCGACGAAAATCGCACCTTTGGCGGGGTTGATCCCGAAACGCACCGCGCCACCGCTGCCGCGGGAGTTCGGCTTGTATAGGGTGTGGTCGGCCGCGCGATCGCGGGTCGTGGCGGATTCGGTCAGGACAGGAGTAGGGGCTTCCAGGGTATCGGCGTTCATGTCAGGGGTGGGGTTTGGATTGGGTTGAAATCCGGCAGGAATCACCAGATTCGATGGGATCCTCGCACAGTCCGTTTCCCAGCACAAGAGAAAAGTGTTCAAATGAACAATTTTCTTTAATGAGGTCATTTTGAAACAAAACCAACCGGGCCGCTCGTCCACCGATTGGCTGTCCGTTCTACATATTGTCTGTCCCTATGTAGAGCAAGACCTGCCAAATCGCCGGTATTTCCTGGATTTTTTGGTTTGTCTATGCGTCGGTCCGCCGTGTGGCGATCGCCTCGCAGTGCCTCAGCGGCGGGGTTGACCGCAACCACAGGATCCGTTGCCGCTGCCGCACACCCGGCCGCCCTTCCTCTGCCGTCGAACAACGTGGCGGAGCAGGGCGACGGCGGTTAGGATGACGGCTGTTGCCGCTGCGATGTCCTGCCAGTCCATGAGGGGAAATTGGAAATCAGAAGCCGAGCAAGCGGCCGCCTTGGTAGACGACGAGTGCAGCAAGATAAGCGAACAAGCTCATAAACGCGAATTGTCCGGCCGCCCATTTCCATGAGCCCGCCTCACGGGCGACCACGGCGGAGGTCGGCAGACATTGAAGTGCGTAGATGTAAACTACGAGCAACGAAATCAAGGTGAGCGGCGTGAACAACGGTCGCCCGTCCGGCCAGGTGGCGGCTGAGATTTTTTCGCGCAGCGTGTCGCGCGTCTCTTCTTCGCTGTTGCCCTCCTCGGCGCGGAACAGCACCGCAAGCGACGAGTTGAAGACCTCGCGCGCGGCGAACGAGGTGAGGATCGCGGTGCCGGTGCGCCCATCGAAACCCAGCGGCTCGACCACCGGCTCGATCACCGCGCCAATGCGTCCCATCGCGCTGTGTGCAAACGCGTCGGCATCGGCGGCGGCGGCCGATTTCGGATAAGTGGAAAGCGCCCACAGCAGGATCGACAGCCCGAGGATCAACGTGCCGGCCTTGACGACAAAGGCACGCGCGCGTTCGTGGACATGCCGCAGGATGTAACCCCACTGCGGGGCACGGTACGGAGGAAGTTCAAGCAGGAAGTGGTGACCGACTCCGGAGTCGGGCCCGAGGCGTCCGCGCAACACACGCGCCACGACAAACGCGCTCAGTGTTCCCAACGCGTAGATCACAAACAGCACCACAGCTTGTTTCCAAGTGCCTTCGCGCTCATGCAGCAACAAGGGCACAATGAGAAAATACACCGGCAACCGAGCCGAACAACTCATCCACGGCGCGACGAACAGGGTGACCAAGCGCTCCTTCGCAGAGTGGATCGTGCGCGTGGCCATCACGCCCGGGATCGCGCAGGCATACGAGCTGAACAACGGAAGGAACGCTTTGCCGCTGAGCCCCGCGCGCGACATCACGCCGTCCATGAGAAATGCCGCCCGCGCCATGTAACCCGAGCTTTCCAGCAGACCGATGAAGAAGAACAACAGGATGATCTGAGGCAGGAACACCAGCACGCCACCCACTCCGCCAATCACTCCGTCAACGATCAGCGAACGAAGATCGCCATCGGGCATGCCCGATCGAATGAATTCAGCGACCAAGCCCTGCAGTGATTCGATCCACCCCATCGGGATGCCGGCGAATGAGAAGATCGACCAGAAGACCGCGAACATCACGATGATGAACGCCACCCAACCCCATACGGGATGCAGCAACCAGCGGTCGATCGCGTCAGAAGCGGTGAGCTGACCGGCGTCGGGTCGTCGCGCGGCCAGCATGCAAAGACGCTGGATGAACTCCCGACGCTCTGTGCCCAGGTCGGTGCCATCGCTCCGCCATGCGGGTGTCACGACCGCGGGCCATGGCGTGCGCAATGCCTGGCGCAGCTCGACCACTCCCTTGCGCGCGTCGGCCTGCATCGGCACCACCGTCACCCTGAGTTCTTCGGAAAGTTTCACCGGATCGAGCCGCAGGCCCGATCTTTCGGCGACATCCACCATGTTCAGTGCGAGCACCACGGGCATGCCCAATTCAATCACCTCCAGAACCAGACACAGATGGCGTTCGAGATTCGATGCATCGACCACACACACGATGAGGTCCGGCACGGGCAGACCGCTGATGCGACCGTGCAGTGCGTCGAGCGCGACCCGCTCGTCGGGCAAATCCGCCCGCAGCGAATAACAACCAGGCAGATCGATGATGCGCAGTTTTTTTCCATGCGGCGTGAATGCCGTGCCTTCCTGTACCTCAACAGTCACCCCGCTGTAATTGCCCACCTTGCGATTCAATCCGGTGAGCGCGTTGAACAACGTGGTTTTGCCCGAATTCGGATTGCCGAGCAGGGCGACAACGGCCGGTGGGTCGGTGCTCGCAGGCATGATGGTCCGATCCGATCAGGCAACCGCCTCAACGTACACTTGGTCGGCCAGCTCGCGGCTGATCGCCATGCGTGTGCCGCAAATCGCACAAACGAGATTAGGCCCCGAGGAAAGTTTTCGAATCCGCAGCTCCTCACAAAACCCAAGGTCGCGCAACCGCTCGCAGGATGGGCCTTGCAGCAGACGAATCCGGACGTCACAACCGACACCGACCTGGCTCAACGTCATTGCGCTGTCCAACTCCAGATCGACTGCCTGTGCGTGCGATTGCATCGGCTGCATGGTCAACGCCCCAACTTCTTGCAATTGAGACTGATTCGCAACAAAAATCGGTTCATTGTCCGTGGGCTGGCCTCTGTAGCCAGGATTCGGCCCCGAAGCGCGCTGGGGTCGGGGCCGGGCTGACCTCTGCCTGCCTCGGGAAATTCCGTTGGATGAGCGGAACATCGGCCATGACGCGCGCGAGGCTGGCCATGGGCGGCTGCTGATCAGCGGCGTCGGCCGACCGATGCCAGCAGACCGAGTCCGCCCAGCAGCAAGGCGGACGGCTCGGGGACGGCGGCGGAGACCGTGACATTGTCAAAACGCCAAGTTCCGCTTGTCCCCTAATTGCCCGTGCCGATGCCGGCACCTGCGGTGTAGGATGCGACGCTAATGGCGCGCATGTAGGCCGTGTTCGCTGCGTAGTCGTCGAGGCCGGCATTCTGATCGAAGGCCAGCGGAGAGAAGATCGATACGATGCGGAAGGTGAAATCGGGATGATTGTCGATCCTGGTGATGGCCGACAGGTCGAAGATGAATGAGTAAAATACATCTTGTGGTGAGAGGCCGCCGGCGTTGTTTCCTAAGACGATCCACGCATTTCCTCCGTCCAGCGAGTACTCCAGCTGTGCCCAGCGCGAGGCGGTTCCCGAAGCGCGATGATCGAATTGGATGGTGATTCCGGCAAACCCTGTCGTAGGCACGTTGAAACGGATACCAGCGGTGCCACTGGCTGTGCCCTGGGTGGGATAGGCCGTTGCTCCAGCCCCGACCACCATTAGATACATAGGGACTACATAAGGACAGACAAACTGTACTAATTGTACTGATTTAGCTCTGATTTACGGATGAGGTCGCTCGGGAGGGGTGGAAGCCGTCTGGACTGGTCCAAAGCAACCCCACACTGGCTCGGTCCTGGCCCGATCCTCACATAGGGACACGATCCTCACATAGGGACAGACAAATTATATGCGATCCTAACCCGATTGGGTCGCTTCAACCGCTCTCCCGGTGATCTTCGGGCTTCGGGAGCTTCTTTCCGCTTCTGCAAATGCACCAGCAAGTGCACCGCCGACGGCT
>VHCM01000026.1 GCA_016871685.1 Verrucomicrobiota bacterium | reverse complement strand
AAGAGCGGATGACGCCAAACCATGCGCCGCCAGCCAGCCCGCGATCCCTCTTGTGCCGCAGGCATAAATCACGGAGGCGTCGGGTTCAGGCAGGCACGCCCCAGTCGTGCAGCTTGTGCGCGGCGTTGGCGGCGTGGCGGGTCGACGGAAATTGGTCGACCACCTGCTTCATGATGGTCACCGCGGCATCGCGCTGCGCTTCCTCGTCGTAGAGTTCCGCCAGCCGGAACATGAAATACGCAGCGTCGTTGACTTCCCATTCGCGGCCCTCGATGAGTTCGCGCAAGGTCTGGATCGCCGCGGGCCGGTCGTGCAGGTGATCTTTCTGGATCTTGATGATTTCGACCCACGGCAGGCGGTTGAGCGGATCGCTGGCGGCGGCTTGCTTGAACGCCTCGATCGCGCCGGCGTAATCGCCTTGCGCGAACAACGAGCGGGCTTCGCGCATCACGTCCTTCTCGACCATCTCGCCGCTGTCGTAAATCGCATGGGTGGCACGGTGCGCCAGCACGGGCAGCACGGTGAAGACAAAGAAGATGCCGAGCAATCCGGCGCTGAGAAAGGTCAGCAGGATGCCGGTGAACGTCTTCTGCGCCTCGAGCGTCTGCAGGTTTTCCATCACCTCGGCCAAGCGTCCGTCCGGATCACCCGCCTCCTGGATCCGTTCGATTTCGCGATTGCGATCGGCCAACTGGCCGCGGGTGTCGGCAAACCAGAAGAACGCACCGCCCACCAACACGGCCAGCACGCTGTAGACGATCCATTTGTTCATCGGCGGAGCATGATCGGGAAGGGTCGGCGAAGGAAGTCCAAAACGCGGGATTGCGGCTACAGCCGTCGCGCGTTGCGCCCTTCGTCGATGAGCTTCCAGAAATGCTTGCTGCCAGCGAGCGCCTCGTCCTCGGCGAGCGGCATCTTCGAGCGGAACAGGAAATCCGAGAACGTGCCCTTGTGGAGCACGCGATGGACGACGACCGCCCTGTCCTTCACCTCGAAGTAGAACCGGTGGTCCTTGGCGCGGAACCGGTAGAGCACCCGGCCGTCGCGCTCGATCCGGCCGAAGCGGCCGTCGGGCAGTTTTTCCAGATCCTCCTCGCGCACCTTGAACTCATCGAGCAGCTCGAGCTGTTCGAGCGTGTCGAGGGCGGACAACTCGGCCGCGCTGATTTCATTGAACACGATCTGCAGCACGACGTCATCCTATCGCGGCCGACGCGCCCGGGGAAGAAGGAATGCGCGGGACCGGGCGGCGCGTCAGACACAGGCCGGCACCTGGCAGGCGCGCACCTCGTCGGCGATGAGGCGCAGGCCGTCGCGCACGACGTCACGATCCATCGCATAGGAAACCCGGAGGCACTCGCGGCGGTGAGGATCGTCGATCCCGTCGTCACCGAAGAAAAAGAACTCGCCCGGCACGACCAGCACGCCGCGCTGCTTGAGGCGGCGGTAGAGTTCCTCGGTCGGAATCGACAAGCCGGGAAACCAGAACCACAAAAACAAGGCACCCTCGCTGCGGTGGACCCGCCAGTCGATGTCCTCGCCGAAGACCTCGGCCGCGGCCTCCAGCGCGAGCCGGCTGCGCTCTTGGTAGAACGGGCGGACGACGTCCCGGCTGAGGCTCAGGATTTCCCCGCTCTCGATGAGCGGCAACAGGAGTTGCTGACCCGTGCTCGGATTGGCCAGACCCACGATCGCGCTCATCGAGGTGATCGCTTTGGCAATGGCCGGTGGCGCGATGACGATGCCGGTGCGGGTGCCGGGCAAGCCGATCTTCGACAGGCTGTAGGTGAGGATGGCGTGCGGCGCCCAGAACGGCGTGGCCGGCTCGAACAGGATGCCCGGAAACGGCGCGCCGTAAGCGTTGTCGAGGATCAACGGGATGCCGTGCTGCGCGGCAAGCGCCGACAAGCGGTCGACCTCAGCATCGGTGAGCACATTGCCCGAGGGATTCGTCGGCCGCGACACGCAGATCGCGGCGATGTCGGGCGTGATTTCCAACCGGTCGAAATCGACGCGGTATTTGAATTCGTGCGGACCCGTGTGCTCGATGAGCGGCGGCACAGCGTGGAACAAGCCGCCGTCGGTGCCTTGGTCGGCATAGCCGATGTACTCCGGCACGAGCGGCAACAGGATCTTCCGGCGGCGGCCGTCGGGCATGCGGCCGGCCAGCGCGTTGAAGATGAGGAAAAACGCGGTTTGGCCGCCGGGCGTGATCGCGATGTGCTCCGGGCCGATGTCCCAGCCGAAGGTGTCGCGGAACAAGCGGGCGATCGCCTCAATGAAGCGCGGATTGCCGCGCGGTGGGTCGTAGGTGGTGAGCGCGCGCTCGAGCCCACCCTCCTCCTCGGTCAGCTCGCGGATGCGGCGACGCCAAACCGCCTCGATTTCGGGAATCCGCGCCGGCTGGCCGCCGCCGAGCATGCGGACCCGCGACCCGGCACGCGCCAGCGCGTTGCCGAGGTCCTCCATCAGCCGCTCGATGCCGCTGCCGCGTCCGAGATGCATGCCGAATGCGGAAAAATCATATGACATCGCCATGAGTCGTGCTCTATACTCCCGCGCCCAACCCCAACAACCTCAAAATCATGTCGATCCGCACCGGAGATGCCGCACCCGATTTCACCCTCGTCACGAAAACCGCCGATGGCCCGCAGCTGGTGAAGCTGTCCGACCACATCGGCAAGTCGAACCTCGTGCTCTTGTTTTTCCCGATGGCCTTCACCGGTGTATGCACGCAGGAGATGTGTGATGTGACCTCGGGCCTCAAGGACTACGAGGCGCTCGACGCCAAGGTGTTCGGCATTTCCGGCGACAACCCGTTCGCACAGGCCGAGTGGGCGGCCAAGGAAAAGATCGGCATCCCGCTGCTCAGCGATTACGAGCACGCGGTGGCCAAGGCCTACGGCGTCGCCTACGAGCAATTCGCGCCCGCGGTGAACCTGATCATGGGCGGCGTGGCGAAGCGCTCGGCCTTCGTGATCGATAAGTCCGGCACGGTGCGTCACGCCGAAGTGCTCGACAGTCCGAAGGATCTGCCCGACTTCGAAGCCGTCAAAGCCGCGTTGCGCGCGCTTTGAGACCGGCATGCGCCTCAAGCTCACCATCGCCTACGACGGCCGGCCGTACAACGGCTGGCAGTCGCAGGCTTGCGGCAACACGGTGCAGGACTTCCTGCTGCGCGCGCTGCACGAGGTGGCGAAACAACCGGTCGCGCTCCACGGCGCGGGCCGCACCGACACCGGCGTCCACGCGCTCGGGCAAGTCGCGCATTTCGATGCGCCCGACGCGCTGACGATGAATCCGCACAACTGGGTGCCCGCCCTCAACTGCAAACTCCCGCCGACGATCCGCGTGATGGCCTGCGACGAGGCGGCGGCGGATTTCCACAGCCGGTTCTCCGCCACTGGCAAGATCTACGCCTACGACATCCGCACGGACCCGGTCCTGCCACCGCTCCAGGCGGGATTGGCGTGGCACCTGCCGAAGTTGCTCGACGCCGACACGCTCGCGGACGCGCTGACGCGTTTGGTCGGCAAACACGATTTCCACGCGTTCGCCGCTTATCGCGGCAACGAGACGCCGGACATGGACTGGCATCGCACGATCCGGCGCGCCGAGGTCGAGGCCCGCGATCACGGTTACCGCATCACCTTCGAGGGCGATGGATTTCTCTACAAGATGGTGCGGTTGATGACCGGTGCCGCCGTGCTCGCGGCACAGGGCCGCCTGCGCATGGAGGAATTCGCAGCGCTGCTCGACCAGGCTCCCGGTCTGCCGCTCGGCAAATCGCCACTCTGCGCCCCGGCCGACGGACTGCGGCTCGTGAACGTGCTCTATGGAGAAGGGTGAGGCGCTCGCTCTCGCGCCTTGCCGGGCCTGATCCGATCTGCCAGGGTGCATCATGCTGCAGGAATTGCTTGCGACAACGGAATCGACGGCCGTGGACCCAGCGGTCGCATGGGTCGTCACCGGCACCTTGTTGGTGATCGGGCTGATCGGCTGCGTGCTGCCCTGGCTACCCGGCCACGCGTTTCTGTTTCTGGCCGCCGTGGTTCACCGGCTGATGCTTGGTGCCGAGGGATCGGGCGTCGGCGGGTGGTCGTTCGTGGTGCTCGGGTTGCTGATGGTGATCTCGCAAGTGTTGGAGCTAATCGGTGGCGCGGCTGGCGCGAAAGGATTCGGCGGCACGCGCTGGGGCGCGCTCGGCGCGTTGGTCGGCGCGGGCGTCGGCCTGCTGTTCATGCCCGTCGGCCTGCTCGTCGGACCGCTGGTCGGCGCCTTCGCCTTTGAAATCGCCTTCGCCCGCAAGGAGCTTCAAGCCGCGCTGAAGTCGGGCCTCGGCTCGGTCGCCGGCGCGCTGGTGGGCATGATCATCAAGATGCTCATCGGCGGACTCATGGTCGTCTGGTTTCTCGCCGATGTGTTTCTGATCCGCTGATCTTCGCCGATCGGATCAATCGAGCGCGCTTCTGCGGCTGTCGAGCTGGAAGACTTGGCCGGAGGTATGGGGCAGCTCGAGATGGAGAAACCGGAGAAAGCGTGCCGCAGCATCGGTCGTGTTGAAGCGGCCTAGCGCGTGCTCGCCGAGCACCTGCGCGCGGCGCATCGTGGAGATGCCGGAGGTCATCCGCGTTTCCAAGAATCCGGGCAGCACGGCATTCACGCGGATGCCGTCGGCGCCGTGCTCCCTTGCCATCGATGCGACCAGCCCGTGGAGCGCGGCTTTGGAGGTCGCGTAAGCCGATTGACCGAAAAACGGACGGATCGCGGCGTGACTGGAGATGAAGACAATGTGGCCGCGGCGGCGACGCCGCATCGACGGCAACACCGCGCGTGCGCAGCGCAACGCGCCGACGAAATTCACCCGCCAAACCGCATCCCAATCGGCGGGCGACAACCTTGCCAGCGTGGCGTCTCGCGTGATTCCCGCGTTGCACACCAACAAGCCGGGCTCATGCTCGTGGAAGAACGACTCGACCGAGCGGGGTTCGCTCACGTCGAGCTGCCCCTTGGTCGGCGCATGCACCACGGTGCCGTCATCGGAAAACGCCGCCGCCACCGCCAGCGCCAGCGTGCCAGCGCCACCGGTGATCACCACTTGTGATGCGTCGGCTTCCATGCGGACGCCATCATCCCGAGCGGGTCGGCACATGCAAGCGCTTCAAACTCCGCGGGACGTCGAGACTTGCGAGCAGTCCGCCTCACATCCTGTGAACAAGCGGTGAACGGAGCGGCCGACAACCTGCGGTCGGCTCTTCTCGCCATTCGCGCCCCGGCCGGATCAGGATCATTTCCACAGGTTGTTCGTTTCGTGGAACAGCGACAGAAATGCTGCGGAACATGGATTTGCGGGAGTTGTTCACACGCTTAAGAAGAAGATTCTTCTGCTTTTTTCAAAGAAAAGAATCCTTCATCAAGCCAACATCAATGCCGGTTGTTCGATGAGTTTTTTCACTTCCGCAAGGAAGCGCGCCGCAATGGCACCATCCACCACGCGGTGGTCGCACGACAATCCGACATCCATGCGCAGCCCGGGAACGATCTGGCCATCCTTGACCACCGGCTTTTCGATCGCGGCACCCACCGAGACAATCGCCGCTTGGGGCGGATTGATGATTGCGTCAAATGCCTCGATCCCCCAGGCGCCGAGATTCGATACCGTGATCGTGCCACCATCGAATTCATCGGGCCGCAGCTTCTTGTCCTTTGCGCGTGCCGCGAAATCCTTCACGGTGCGCGAGATCGCCATCAACGACTGGGTTTCCGCCGCCTTGATCACCGGAGTGAGCAGCCCATCGTCCACCGCGATCGCCACCGACAGGCCGACGTGGGCGAAGCGCACGATGTGGTCGCCGGCAAACGATGCGTTGATCTCTGGGACCGCCTGCGCGGCATTGATCACCGCCTTGAGGACGAAATCGTTGAGCGAGTACTTGTTGCCGTGAGTGTGGACCACCTGGTCGTTGATTTGTTTGCGCAACGACATGAGCGGACCGACATCGGCTTCAAGGTGCAGGTAAAAATGCGGGATGGTCACCTTCGACGCGTGAAGTCGTGAGGCAATCACCCGACGGACGCTCGACAACTCGACGATCTGGTCACCCTCCTTGCGCACAGGCAGGATGGCTTGCACGGCCGTGGGTGCGGGTGATGCGGGCGTGGCGGCAGGAGCGGGTGTGCCCGTCGTTCGGCCGCCAGACGGGCTGGCCGCCTCGACATCCTTGCGCACGATGCGCCCACCGGGTCCGCTTCCCTGAAGGCGCGACAGCTCCACGCCGGTTGCCGCCGCGATCTTGCGGGCCAACGGCGAGGCCTTGATCCGTTCGCCGGATGCCGTCGATGTCGGGGCCGCAGATGCCGGAGCCGCCGTAGTCGCGGGGGGCGGCATGGCGACAGGTGTCGTGGCGACGGCGAGGGCGGCCGATGGGCTCGGCGAGGCCGGGGCGGCCGATCCGCCATCCAGCACGGCCAGCACCGCGCCAATCACCGCTTTGCCGCCTTCCGGAATGAGGATTTCGGTGATCGTGCCTTCATCAAAGGCCTCCATTTCCATGGTCGCCTTGTCGGTTTCCACCTCGGCAATCAGGTCGCCGATTTCCACGGCATCGCCGACCTTTTTGTGCCATTTGATCAGGGTGCCCTCGGTCATGGTGTCCGAGAGCTTGGGCATTTCGATGTTGACGGACATGAGCGGAAATTTGGTGGCGGGAGAGGATGCGTGGCCGGGGGTCGATTTCCAGCCTTTTTGCATGACTGGCAACGGAAAAGGCGCGGGAGGCCTGGACCTTCACCGCGCCTTGGATCTTCGGGATTTGTCGGCCCGACTCAGGGGGCGAGCTTCTTCATGCTCGGCACCATGCCGATGTGGGGATTGCCCGATCCTCCTTGGTCGGTCGCGCGCTGCAGGGTCTTCTCGTGCGTGCTGCCGCAGGGGCTGGTGCGGGGCAGGTAGTACCGCACGCACAGCGGGCCTCCGTTCACGCGCACTTTGCGTGTCACGGTTTTGTAGCGGGGAACTTTTTCCTCGATGGTCTGGACCATGCCGCTCTTGCCGCTGCCGGTGACCACCTGTTTCGTGACCACGTCGTATTGGCAGGTTTTCACCTGACGAGTCTCGGTGCGGTAGTAGCCGTGCTGGTCGGCAACGCCGAACATGGTGCACGAGGTCATCAGGCCCATCGAAGCGAGGGCGGCGGAAAACAACAGAGTGGAGGTCTTCATGGGAATGGGTTCGATGGATGGAGCGTCAGAACAGACAGCAGCAGGAGGTCATCGACACGACGAGCAACGATGAAAGGCCAATCCAGATCCAACGCGGAGACATCGGGAAAGAGGGTGAAAACGCCCGGGGCGGTTGGCAATCAAAAATCCGCGTGGGATGCCGGGAGCTTGGAGAGCAGCTCCTCGCCCAATCCGCGGAACCAAGGAACCAGGAGGGTCACATCCCGCCCGCCGTGCCATGCAGGATGCCGAAGCCCCGGCGCAAGTATCCGACTCCCGAGGCCACCGTGAAGACCGCCGCCACCGCACAGGGCCATGTGGGCGGGAATGCGGTCACCCTGAGCATCACCCAGCCGAGCGCGAACATCTGCGCGACCGTGCACACCTTGCCCAGCCAGTGCGGACGGATCCGGACCGTGAGCCCCTGGTGTTTGAGCCAGCCGATGCCTGCCAGAATCACGACATCGCGCAGAATCACCACCAGCGCGAACCACAGCGGCAGCCGCCAGCCCTCCATTCCCCAATCCACCAAGGACAGCACGACCACACCGGTCAGCAACAGGGCCTTGTCGGCGATCGGGTCGATGAACGCCCCGAACTCCGAGCGCTGATTGAAACGGCGCGCGACCCAGCCGTCGACCCCATCGGTGGAGGCGGCCAGCACGAACACCGTGAGGGCCGCCCAGCGCCAAGCTTCGGCGGGCGCGCCGTCCATCACCGACCTGCCGTAGACGATGGCCAGCACGGCGAAGGCCGGCACCAGCAGGATCCGGCCGATGGTGATTTTGCTCGCCGTGGTCACTCTTCCATCCAAGCACAATCGATCATGCGGAAAAACCTAAAAGGAACACTAGCCAAGCCAGTTGGTGCGGGGACCCGCGGGTCCGCTCGGGTCCGCTTGCCTAGCGGGGAAAATGCCGCCCGGCCCGAATTTCAAAAACCCGTCCTATCGGTCATTTTCCACAGGCATCTACATGTGCCACCTGTACATAGGGACAGACAATCTGTATTGGGACGATCCACGGATGCTCGATGCGAAGCCACCTCCGGGCCTCACTGGTGACGGCCGCATCCTGCACGGCGAGCGCCCCCGCCGCCCCCGACAAGCCACAGAGACAGCTCCGCGTTTTCGTGCTCATTTCGGGCTCGATCACAGCCCGAGCATCGTCCGCCGCGCATCACCAGTCGGCAAACCGCGATGGGATCCCCATCCGGCGATGCCGACATCAGTCGGGCAGCAGTTCAATCTTCGTCCGGAAGAAGTGTTGGCCATCATCCTCCACTTCGAGGAAAATCCGGCCGTCGGCACCCACGTTTTCCGGGTTGATGGGGATGGGGCGGAACGGCACGCTGGAAAAATCGGGTCGTGCTTCGAGGGTGAGCCACAACCGCATCATCGGCACGCATGCCACACGGAAGCCGAGCTTCCGGTCGTCCGTACCCGGACTCGTCAAATCGCGGAATGACGCGATCATCAGGTTGGCCGGATGGTATCACGAGCCGCCGCGGGTGATCCGCTGATAAGTGGTTGGCGCGCCATCGGTCCACTCCCAGACGTTTCCCGCCTGATCGAAGGTTCCGTAAGGGCCGACGCTGCCGGTGAACGCGCCTCCATGGGTCAGCACGTTGTTTGCTTCGCTGTTGTTTCCCGAAACGGTGAATGCGCCATCGTAGAAGTTTGCACGATTCGGGGCGCCATCGATCACGTTGTCCGGCGCGGTGTCGCTTTTGGTCGGATATGTCCAATAGCCTGTGGGGGCGCCCCCCTTGTAGTAGGCCGCCTTGTACCATTCGTTTTCGGTCGGGATCCACCAGCGTGCGTCCGGTTTTTTGGATAGGATGCCGGAGCTTGCACCACTGAGTGTGTAGGCACCGGTCTCGGTACCAGCCGCCGCATCACCTCCGTTATGGAGCCAGTTGCAGAAACGCGCCGCATCGAACCAGCTCACGTAGGTGACCGGGCGCCCGCCGTCGCTGATCACTTGGTATCCATACGCTCCGTTGGACAACTGTCGCTGAATCCCCTTCACGCTGGTGTCGCCCTCCATCTGCGGATGATACAACGCCTGAATGTGCGCGGGTGCGGCGGGGTTGGTCGCCACGGTATTGAGAAAGACGGTGTACTCGGTTAGCGAGATTTCGAATTTGCCAATGCTGAATTCTTCCGCCACCGCGCCGAAGCCGGTGGCCGGATCCGCTGCGTTACCGGCATCGGGCACGCGCACGGTGCGGATCTTGACCAATGGCGCGCCGTGGACAACGCAGACAAGCAGGGGTATCGCGGCGAACCGGGCGACGAGACCTCCAAGTTCATGGATCGGATTCATGGAAAGAATGGATTGCGGACGTTCCAGAGACGCCCTTACCAGAAGGAGCCCGATCGCAACAGCCAAAACGCAAGATAGCAGCCGCCGCGATGACTCAGTAATTCCCGTATCCGCCGCCGCCCGTGCCTTGGATTTTGTCCTTGGTCCAATGGAACGCCTGCTTGGCATCGCGATAGAGGCCGATGCTCGTATTGCACGAGGTGAGTGCGAGAGCGGTCAGCAGCAGCAGGATCTTCATGCGCCTGCAGGTAGCACCCCGCGAATGGTTTGGAAACCCCAAAAATCCACTTTTCGAAACAAAGCGCCGCATCCGGATCCCGGTCGGGTTCGCCGTTCCACTGTTCTGCCGGATCATTCCGCGTTGACCGCGCGCGTGCGCTTTTCCAAATCGACCGCCAACAGCGCCAAATCGGCCGGGGTCACGCCGGGGATGCGTCCGGCCTGACCGAGGGTGGTCGGCCGGACTTCCGTGAGCCGCAGCCGTGCTTCGGTTTTGAGGCCCCGCACCGCGTCGTAGTCGAAATCGACCGGGATGCGCCGGTGTTCCTGGCGTTGCATGCGGATGACCTGCAGGCGTTGACGCTCGAGATGGCCCTCATAGCGGCAGTCGGTTTCGAGCTGCGCCCAGATGTCGTCGCTGAACGCATCCCGCAGGCTCTCGGGCAGCTCCGGCCATGAGGTTTCGCTGCGACGGAACCAGTGGTCGAGCTTCACACCCTCATGGTTGGTCTTGCGCACCCAAGCATGGCCACGCTCGAGTTCCCGATGCTTTGCCTCGACGCGACGCGCCCGTTCGCCTGTAGTCAATCCAACTTCTTTTGCCAACGGTGTGAGCCGGAGGTCGGCATTGTCTTGGCGCAGCAGGAGCCGATATTCCGCCCGGCTGGTGAACATGCGATACGGCTCGGTGCAGCCACGCGTCACCAAGTCATCGATCATCACACCGAGGTAGGCCTGGTCGCGGCCGAGGACGAATTCGGGTCGGCCCTGGACCTTGAGTGCTGCATTCGCGCCGGCGAGGAGCCCCTGCCCCGCTGCCTCCTCGTAGCCCGAGGTGCCGTTGATTTGACCTGCGAAATACAGTCCTGCGATGCGTTTGGTCTCGAGGGTCGGCCTGAGTTGGACCGGCGGGCAATAATCATACTCCACCGCATATCCCGCTCGCAGGATTTCGCACTGTTCGAGTCCGGGGATGCTGCGGAGAAATTCCAGTTGGATTTCGTAGGGCAAGGAGGTGGACACGCCGTTGACGTAATACTCCAGCGTATGGCGGCCTTCCGGCTCGAGGAAGACCGAGTGGCGCTCCTTTTCCGCGAAGCGCACGACCTTGTCCTCGATGGACGGGCAGTAGCGAGGCCCCACGCCCTCGATGTGCCCGCAAACCATGGGTGATTGATGCAGATTGGCGCGGATGATTTCATGGGTTTGGGCCGTCGTGTGAGTGATCCAGCACGGCAATTGTTCCACGTGGAACGACGGGTCTCCCCAGGAATTGAGCGTATGGAGGTCGTTTGGCCCCCGCACCAAGGTATCGGCAAGAAAGCTGAAATGCGGCACCGGCAGATCCCCCTCCTGTCGCTCGCAACTGGCAAAATCAATCGAGCGCCCATGCAAACGGCAGGGCGTGCCGGTTTTAAAGCGGTCGAGTTCGAACCCGAGCCGCTTGAGCGATTCCGAGATCATCGAGGTGCTGTCGCCCATGCGTCCGCCTCGCTCGTTTCGCAGACCGACGTGCATGAGCCCGCCCATGAAGGTGCCGGCGCTGAGGATCACCGCCTTGGCTCGCAACTCCATCCCGAGCGAAGTGGTCACGCCCTGAATCTGGTCATCGCGGACCAGGAGATCGGCGACATTCCCTTGATGGAGCTCCAAGCCCGGCGTTGCTTCCAGTTCGCGTTTGAGTCGGAATTGGTAGGCCTTCTTGTCGCATTGGGCGCGTGGGGCGCGGACGGTGGGTCCGCGCGAGACATTCAGCATGCGCCACTGGATGCCGGTGGCATCGGTGTTGAGGCCCATGATGCCGCCCAGTGCGTCGATTTCTCGCACCATGTGGCCCTTGGCCAGGCCGCCGATCGCCGGGTTGCAGGACATCTGGCCGATCGTGTCGAGGTTTTGAGTGAGCACGGCCACCTCGCAGCCGAGCCGGGTTGCGGCAAGGGCGGCCTCAATACCGGCGTGGCCGGCACCGATGACGATGACATCGTAGGTCTTGGGATAGCGGAACATCGTGGCTGCGGCGGAGGATAAGCGGGCATCGCGATTCGAAAACCACGAAAACCATGAAATCAATCTGGCGGGTGATCGATCAGCGGGGCATCGAAGTTCCACGTGGAATACTCATTCCGGCAGATCGAGGATGCCGGCTTTCGCCCGCGGCAGCAGCTCGGTGAGCGAAAGCGCCAAACGCTGATCCCGATTGGCCAAGATCACCGTGGGAACGGAAAACTCGGTCATCACTTGTCGGCAGGCACCGCAAGGTGAGATCGGCGTCTGGGTATCGGCCACCACCGCCATCGCGACAAACTCCCGTGCGCCGGCGGCGATTGCCGAGCCGACCGCCACCCGCTCGGCGCAGCAAGTGAGCCCGTAGGACAGGTTTTCCACATTGCAGCCGGTGAAGATCCGCCCGTCGGCGGCAAGCAAGGCCGCGCCGACAGCGAAGGATGAATACGGAGCGTAGGCATTTTGTCTCGCATTCCAAGCGGCCTGCACGAGGGGTTCGCGGGAGTCCATGCCGAGGAGCGTAGCGCTGGCCGTGGGGCGAGGGAATCGGAAAACGACGCACAAAAGGCTTGTTTCCGGGACCATTTTCGTCTAGCCGCCGCGCGCCGGATTGACAATCTTTTCTTCCGCCATGCACCGCATCCTCCCGTTCCTGCTCGCCTGTCTCTTGTTGATCCTGTTCCGGATCGCGGGCAGTTGGTTTCCCGAGGCACTGCCGAATTTCCAGCCCTTGGCAGCATTGTTTTTCTGTGGCGTATGGATGGCCCCCGGTGCGCGCGGCTTCCTGCTGCCGCTGGCGTTGTGGGCGCTGACGTTTCCCCTCGGGGCGGGTCATCCGCCGGGCGCGGGGTTGTTTCTCACCACCTTACTGGCCTTTGCCGCGAGCTTTGGTCTTGGATGGTCGATGAGGTCGGCGCGCGCCGGCGCGTGGCTCGCCGGATCGGTGGTTGCGGCGTTGATGTTTCACGGCATCACTTCATTTGCCGCGTGGTGGGCGGATCCGATGTATGTGAAATCGCCGATCGGCTTGTGGCAATCGTTGTGGTCGGGTCCGCCGGGTGGCTTGTTGCCGTCGTGGGTCTTTCTGCGCAACCTGGTGGCGGCGCACGTGATCTTCACCGGTCTGTTCCTGCTTGCGCGTTACGGATTTCCACGGATGTTCGCGCCGCGCCGCGCCGGTCATGCCGCGGCTTGCTGACCCCGCGAATCCGCGTTCCCCCTGCTGCAACACCAACGCTTCATCCGCCAGTCTTCCATGCCAGCACGCGCCAAGACCAAGCCCGCCGTCGGCTTCGCCGATTCACCGGTGAACCAGACACTGACCGCCGAGCAAAAGATCGGACTGTATGCGCAAATGGTCCGCATCCGGCGGTTTGAACAAGTGTCACTGAAGCACTATCAGGCGGGCAAGATCGGCGGATTCCTTCATTTGTACATCGGTCAGGAAGCGGTCGCGTTGGGCGGCATTTCGTTGGCCGGTCCCGACGATCATTTCATCACCGCGTATCGTCAGCACGGTCATTCGCTGGCGGTGGGCATGACGATGGCCGAGTGCATGGCCGAGATGTTCGGCAAGCGCACGGGTTGCTCGAAGGGCAAGGGGGGGTCGATGCACTTGTTCGCGCCCGACAAGAATTTCTGGGGCGGACACGGGATCGTCGCGGGTCAGACGCCGCTCGGGCTCGGGCTGGCCTACGGGTTGAAGTACCTCGGCCGCGAGGGATGCTGCATGTGCTACCTCGGCGATGGCGCGGTGAACCAAGGAGCGTTTCACGAATCGCTCAACCTCGCGTCATTGTTCGACATTCCCGTGGTGTTCGTGATTGAGAACAACGGCTATTCGATGGGCACCTCGCAGGTGAGGTCGTCGGCTTACACCGGCTGTCTCGCCAAGCGCGCCGAAGGGTATGCGATGGAGTGGGACACGATCGACGGGTCCGACCTGTACGAAGTGCGCGCCAAGACGCACGTGGCGATGGAGCGCGCGCGCAAGGAGCACCGGCCGACCCTGCTCGAGGTGGGCACGTACCGCTATTACGGTCACAGCATTGCGGACGCCAACCACAAGAAGTACCGCACGCCCGAGGAGATCGAAAACTACAAGCAGCACCACGATCCGATCTCGGTGTTCCGGCGCAAGCTGATGGAAGAGGGTGTGCTTGACGATGCCCGTGCCGAGGCGATTGCCAAGGAGGCGGCCGACGAGGCGGCGGCGGCGGTGAGGTTCGCCGAAGAGGCGCCGGTGCCCACGGTGGATGACATTGCCACCGACGTGTACTGGGAGACCGATCACGGCACGTCGGCATCGAAGATCGGCTGGCACTTCTTCCACGACCGCTCCGTGCCCGGCTGAGGGCCGTTGTGATTTTCCACATCATCCACGATTTTCCGATCCCATGTCCCGCACGCTGACTTACCGTGAAGCCCTGCGCGAAGGCCTCGACGAGGAACTCGCCCGCGATCCCAATGTCGTCCTGATGGGCGAGGAGGTCGCGCAGTACAACGGCGCCTACAAGGTGACCGAGGGGCTGTGGAAAAAGTGGGGAGACAAGCGCGTGGTCGACACGCCGATTTCCGAGGCCGGCTTCATCGGCATGGGCATCGGTGCCTCGATGCTCGGTGTGCGGCCGGTGATGGAGCTGATGTTCTGGTCGTTCCATTCGGTCGCCTTCGACCAGCTCGTCAACAACGCGGCGTTTGTCCGCTACATGTCGGGCGGTCTTTGCAACTGTCCGATCGTGGTGCGTGGACCAGCCAACGGCGGCACCAACGTCGGCGCCACCCATTCGCACATTCCCGAAGCCTTGTTCGCCTCGTTTCCCGGCTTGAAAGTATGCGCGCCCGCGACACCGGCCGACGCCAAGGGATTGATCAAGGCGGCGATCCGCGACAACGATCCGGTGTATGTGATGGAGAATACGCTGCTCTACGGCAACACCGGCGAAGTTCCCGATCCGGCGGATGGCGACCACGTCGTGCCGTTGGGCCTCGCCGATCTCAAGCGCGGGGGCTCCGATGTCTCGCTCATCGCCCACGGACGATCGGTGATTCATGCGCTGGGAGCCGCGGAGATTCTGCAAAGCGAGCATGGAATCAGCGCGGAGGTGCTCGACCTTCGTTCGATCCGTCCGCTCGATGTCGATGCGATCCTCAACACGGTGGCAAGGACGCACCGGGTGGTGCTCGTCGACGAGTCGAAGCCGTTCGGCGGCGTGTCGGCCATGGTTGCGACGATCATCCAGGAGCACGCGTTCGACGAACTGGACGCGCCGATTCGCCGGGTGTGCTCGATCGACGCGCCGGCGATGTACTCGCCGCACATCGAGCCCGAGCAGTTGCCCAACCCGCGGCGCATCGTCGAGAAAGTCCTCGCGATGGGATGAGCGGGTGCGTCGCATGGTGCGCGGCGCGCGTGAGGCACCGCCGGGCGTGCCTGGTGTTTTCACAGTCCTGGCGTTTCCCGATCCGATGACACCGCGTCCGCCGAGGAAATTCACCGCTGTTCCCTTCGAGTACCATCAGGAGATCGAGTTGGACATCGACTCGCTCACCAACCTCGGGGCGGGGGTTGGCCGTGTCGCCGGATGGGTGGTGTTCGTGCCGTATGCGCTGCCGGGCGAGCGCGTGCGTGCACGCGTGCACCGCAACGACCGCAACTGCTCGCATGCCGACCTCGTCGAGGTGCTGTCGCCGTCGCCCGACCGGGTCGAGCCGCGATGCCCTTTGTTCGGCGACTGCGGCGGCTGCCAGTACCAGCACTTGGCGTATGCGCGTCAGCTCGAATGGAAAACCCGCCAGGTGGGCGAGTTGATGCAACACATGGCGGGGATCGGTTTTCCGGTGAACCCGTGCCGCGGCACCGAGCGCATCTGGAACTACCGGTCCAAGATCACGCCGCACTTCGAGCATCCGCGCGACGGCGTGATGGGCGCAATCGGATTTCTCGCGGTGAGGGGCCGGTCGCGTATCGTCGATGTGCCGCGCTGCGACATCGCGATGGACGAGATCAACGCCGAGCTGCCGGAGATTCGCGACGGCTTGCGTCGGCGCGCCAGTGAATTCCGCCGTGGATCGACCGTGCTGGTTCGCGCGGCCGCGGACGGGGTGACCACCGACTTCAAGGCGACGGTGACCGAGCGCGTGGGCGATCGTTCCTTCCGGTTTCTCGCCGGCGATTTTTTTCAGAACAACCCGTTCATCCTGCCGTCGTTCACGGCCTATGTCGCCGATCGCGCGGCCGAGGCGGGCGCGCGGTTTCTGGTCGACGCCTATTGCGGATCGGGGCTGTTCGCGCTCACGCTCGCCCCGCGGTTCGAGCGGGTCGCCGGCGTCGAGGTTTCCGAAACCTCCTGTGAATGGGCGCGCCGCAACGCACGCGACAATGGCATCGACCACGCCGTATTCCTCACCGCCTCCGCCGAGGCGATTTTCGCCGAAGTGGATTTCCCCGCCGCGCAGACTGCCGTGGTGATCGATCCGCCGCGCAAAGGGTGCACGCCGGAATTCATCGACCAACTCGCCGCCTACGGCCCGTCGCGCCTTGTCTATGTCTCCTGCGATCCCGCCACCCAGGTGCGCGACTTGCGCTTGCTCGTCGACCGCGGCTACCGGCTTTGCGACGTGCAGCCTTTCGATCTGTTTCCACACACCCGGCATGTGGAGTGCGTGATGACGCTGGAACGCGGACAACCAGAATGAACCCCGGTACCCGATACCCACAAGTTATTCACATTCCGGCGATGGCCGCTGCCCACCAGATCGCCTGCCCGGTGGGGCCGGCCGGAGGATCGATCGCCGCGCCCGCGCGATTGTGAACAACCTGTGAATTGAGGGCATGCATCGGACGATGCCCACCGCCAAAATCACGGAAGCTCAACGGCTTTCGGCTTTACCTGGATGGCAAATCCGCTCTCATGGACGTGCGGTCTGTTTACGGATCGCTGCATTCGCCCAAGCTTTTTCCAACATCATCCTTCCATGGACATCCAGATCGCCACGCTCTGCGACTTCGCCGTCGACTACAACGGCAAGCTCGTCATCTCCGGCACCTTCGACACGCTCGCCGCCCGCGCCGTGCCGGTGGTGCATCCGACCTGTTCGCTCGCACTGCGCCTGTGCTTCACGCCTGAGGATGCCGGCCGCCACCATCTGTCGATCAACATCATCAACGAGGATGGCGAATCGCTCGATCCCAACAACATGCCGATCAAGCCGGAGTTCGAAATTCAACTGCCGCAGAACATCCCGTTTCTCACGCGCAACATCGTGCTCAACCTGCAGGGCCTGCGCTTCAAGGAATCCGGGCTCTACTCGGTGGACATCGGCTGCGATGATGAAATCCTCGTCCGCCTGCCGCTGCGGGTCGTCCTGGTGAACCAGGGACCGAACGGCGATACTCAGATCGGCTGAGCGAACGTGTAACGCCGCCGGGAGGTCAACCGGCAAGCCCGCGCAGGAAACGCGAGAAGAACGCGGCTCCTTCCCGCAGCGCGTCAACGTCGATCCATTCGTCGGCCGTGTGCGCCTGGTCGATGGATCCCGGCCCGATGCACACCGCGGGAATGCCACCCGTGGCGAGGTGTGCGGCGTCGGAAAACCATGGTGCCGACGCGAGCGTCGATCCGGCGGCGACGAGCCGGCCGACCATCCCGTGGTCCGCCGGAGTCTCCATCGGCGGGTTTTCGTGGGGGTTGATCACTTCGACCGGCAGCTGGTGACGCAGGACGGTTTCTTCAAGCAACGCGAGTGCGCCGCCGGCGTGGGCGAGCGACGGGGTGATGCGGATGTCGATCTCGGCTTCAGCGAGATCGGGCACGATGTTCGGACGTGAGCCGCCGCGGATCACGCCGATGTTGAGCGTCGAGTGGCCGAGCTGCGGGTGGGTGTGCGCGCGCAACCGCGCGCCGAGTTGGTCGTCGAGCACAGCGAGCGCGCGGGTCAACTTGAGGATCGCGTTCTCACCGCGCTCGGGCATCGAGCTGTGGCAGGCGCGGCCGGTCGTCCGCAGTGTGGCCCACAACGATCCTTTGGTGACATGCACGGTTTCCATCGAGGTTGGCTCGCCGACGATGGCAAAGCGGTAGTCGCCCGCATGCCGTGATGCGAAATCCTTGGATCCCCACTGGCCGGATTCCTCACCCATGAAGCCGACGAAATCCACCGCCAACGGCAGCGTTGCGAGCAGTTTGCGATTCTCGTGCATCGCCCACAGCATCGCCGCCATCGGCCCCTTGGTGTCGGACGCGCCGCGACCCCACACGCGGCCGTCGCGCAGCTCGCCACCGAACGGATCGATGCTCATGCCCGCGACTCCCACCGTGTCGAGGTGCGGGCCGACCAGGATGCGCGGCCTGCCATCCGCCGGGGCGAATCGCGCGATCACATTCGGCCTGCCCGGCCGCACTTCCTCGAGCACCACCTCCGCACCGGCCGACTCAAGCCATCCGGCCAGGAATGCCGCGATCGTCTGTTCACCCGTATGCGGTGTGCCCGGCGCATTGTCGGGATTCACCGACGGAATCCGCACCAATTGTTGCAGCAACGAAACGACATCGTGCGTCATGCGCCGACGATGCCGCCCGGTGTCCGACCACGCAAGGACGCAGGCGCGGGACGCCGACCTTGATTCCCGGGTCCGCGCCGACCACAGTCGCGATCGTTCGTTTCATCAACTGATGCACGCGTTGTCCGAACCATCCCGACCATGGATCCTTACCTGCGACCTGGGTGGCACGCGGATGAAGATCGGCGTGGTGGCGGGTCATGAGGTGATCGCGCACACGGTGGAGCCCGCGCATTCCAAGCTGGGCCTCGCGCCGCAACTGCCGGTGCTCGAGTCCGCATGGCGTCGCCTACTGGACCCGCTCGGCATGTCGGTGGCGGACTGCGCCGGCGTGAGTGTTTCGTTTCCGAGCATCATCGATCGGACGAGTGGACGGGTGATCGCGGACTACGGGAAATTTTCCGACGCATGCGGCATCGACCTCCGCGAGTGGGCGCGCGCGGTGTTCGGATTGCCGCTGGCGATCGAAAACGACGCGCGCATGGCGATGATCGGCGAATGGAAACACGGCGCGGGCATGGGCTGTGACGATTTGGTGATGATGACCCTCGGCACCGGCCTCGGCACCAGCGCCGTGATCGAGGGCCGCGTGCTCCATGGCAAACACGGCCAGGCCGGCATCATGGGCGGACATCTGACGATGGCACCGGATGGTCGACGCTGCGTCTGCGGCAACATTGGATGTGCCGAGACCGAGGCGTCCACCGCCGCGCTGCCAGCACTCGCGCGGGAATGTCCCGCGTGGTTGCAAAGCACGCTGCGCGACGAGGCCACGCTGGATTATGCGGCGGTGTTCTCCCATGCGGCGGCGGGCGACACCTGTGCGATCCACTTGCGTGATCACAGCCTCAAAATCTGGTCGGCGCTCGCCGTCAATCTGATCCATGCCTACGACCCGCAACGCGTGATTCTCGGCGGCGGCATCATGGCCAGCGCCGATGTCATCCTGCCCGCGGTGCGTGCGCACGTGGAACGCCACGCTCACACGCCCTGGGGCAAGGCCGAGGTCGTCGCCTCCGAGCTCGGCGATCGCGCGGCACTCGTCGCGGGCCGCTGGTTGCTCGACGAGCAGTTTCCCAATCGATGAGCGCGTCACGCGGCGCGATTCATCCGCCGGATGTTTCGCGGGCGAGCGCGTCACGACACCATGCCAGCGCCATCAGGGCATAGCCCGTGCCGTATGGCTGATGATAATCATAGAGCGGATAATCCCACCACGAGCCGTCCTTTTCCTGACGCATCATCAACAGCGAGGCGAGCCTGTGGGCGTACGCGGCGTGCGATGTCTCGGGCAGCAGCCGCGCCGCTTCGGTGAAATAAAAAACGCCGTAATAATAAAAATAACCGGAAATCTGGAAGTGTGTCTCATGCGGCACCGGCCGCTTGCGGCCGATGTCGAGAAATCCCTCGCGATCAAGAAACCGGTCGGCCCAGGTCGTGAGCACGCCGTCGGTCACTGTTGCGTCGCCGAAGAAGCGCAGGCACGCGTTGCACGACTGCGAGCGAGCCAGCGATCCAGCCGGCAGGTTGATCGGATTGCGCGGACGCGCCCGGAATGGAAAGGAGTAGACGTAGGAAAAATCGGGCGTGCGCTGCATGCGGATCGAGCGCAGCGACCGCTCGACCACTCCCGCGTCCAACTTCACCCCCATCGCATCGCGCGCTTCGGCCATTGCCAACAGCATCGTTGCCGTGGTGAACGCGGTTGGCAGACCCGACGGCCTTTGCGTCGCCAGTTCGTCGAATATGTCGAGATACCCCCAACCGCCATTGATTTCCTCATAGCGGTTCGCCAGATCGATCTGCTGCTGGGCGAGGCGCGCCAACCCCGCCCTGCGCTCGGGATCGCTCTCGCGCCGATGGAGGCGGGTCAGCGCGCGCAGTCCGTACGCGTGGCCCCAACAATTGTAGGTCGTGGTTTCCTCCGCGCGCCGCAGTTTCGGCAGTTCCGCCGCACACCAGGCCGAAGCCTGCTCGACCGCACGGAGCGCGTCCGGCCGCGCGTCGTTGGCATCAATCAACCCGGCGAGCGCCAGTCCGGTGGTGCCTGCGCGCATCGCATGGTGGGCCCCCGGCACCGGTGCGTAAATGTTGAGCCCTTTGGTGCGCGTCGGCCCGCCCCACGACCCGTCGCGATTCTGATCGGCCAGTAGGAAATCCACGCCCCGTCGCATCGCAGTATCGATCCGCTCCACCGTCGGCACGGCATCCCCATGCGCCGCAATGATGGCGCACGCCCACACGACACACCCGGCGATGTTTGCCAATCTGCTCAACACCGCGAATCAATCGCAGCGGCCCTCCGGGAGGAAGCGCAAAGTCGTCTGCAGCGCCGCTTCAAGCGCGCCCACGCGATCGGACAACGCCGCCCCGCTCGGCGTCTCAAACGTGAAGGACAACGGGCACCCCAGCTTGGCCAGATGGATCGCCTCAGGCCATCCATCGGCAAGATCCGGCTCCGCCTCGTGGAAAATCCATCCCGGAGCACGCGGCACATGCCCGTCGATGTCATCCCCACCATGCCGGGGAAACCACGGATCCACCGCCGACAGGATCCGTTCAGCCTGCAGCGGGTCGTCTTCACCGAGGTTGATCTCATAGAGATAGAATCCTTGCGCCTCCCAATCCTCGTGCAGCGACACAAACAACGCAGGCAGCGGACCGCGCTCCAGCCATGCGGCGTGAGCCGAGATTTCGTCGGTCATCCGTGTGCGGTAATCACGATTCAAGTCCGCGCCCGCAGCGTTGCCCCGTGCGCCGATGGCCAGCCCATGCGGGTTGAGCGCCGGACAGATCCGCCAGTGAACGCCGGCCCGACAACCGCCCGCCCGCAACCAGGCAAGCAACGCGAGAGGCCCTGCAGGCTCGTCGCCGTGAATGCCCGCGGACAGATACACGACTGGACCCGGATCCGCACGCGTCCATGCGGACAATGCGCCGGCGCCGGTTTGCAGCAGATCCTCACGGAGGAATCCATGACGCTGCGCCTCGATCGCAAAGGCGGGCTGAAAAGAATCCCAGTCGAATGCGTCCGACATCGACGGAACCTTGCACCTCGGTGCGCCCCACTCAATCCTTGAGCTCGAGGCGGGTGTACTCGTTGCAGTAAGGACACAAGAAATGGCCCAGCGTCAGGATCGATAACGCGACCCGCAACCGATAGCTCCCGAGAAAGCGTTTCGCACGCTTGTGCTTGGCGCAGCGCGGCTTGCCCATCACCGGGGTCATGCAAAGCGGACATTTGCAGTGCATTGCTTGTAGGCGCACCACCACCGTCGTCACCAACATCAGGCCCAGGATGCCAAGCGCAAGCAGTACCTGCGGGTAGTCGTTGCGATTCCACGCGACCAAAAGAAGGATCATCACCGCGAGATAGCCAACAAATTTGAACAATAACATCAGCGCGGCAATGCGGAAGTACCAGATGGTTCGACGATGGCGGGGGCGATGCATGAATGGGATCCGGCAGTTGATCTCAGGACCGACCGACAACGGCAATGCACAGCATCACATCAGCAGTCGCAGATTCAATTTACAATCATCAATTTGCCCAAAAAGGCACGAACCATGGGTGGTCCGGACCACTCGCATCACCGAGGTGATTCCTCCCGGGCTTTACTGGCGCTCGAGGATTTCCACCTCATAGCCGTCGGGGTCGGTGACAAAGGCCATCTTGCGTCCGCCCGCGGCAAAGGTCTCCCGCCATCGCGACGGCCAGATGTCCACACCCTGTTGTTCCAACTGGTCGCAGTAGGCGATGATGTCCGGCACACCGAGGGCGGTGTGCATCAGGTCTTCCGGGCAAACCGCCGTGTAGTCCGGCGAGTGGCAGAGCTCGAGGAACACGTCGTTTCCCGGCAGCTCGAGAAAGGCCAGCCGATTGCCTTGCGGCGAATCCCTGAACTCACCGGCGACGTAGCCAAGCTTGGTGTAAAAAGCAACCGAGGCCTCGAGGTTGTGCACACGGATGCGGGTGTGGAGAAAGCGGATCATCTCGACGTTGAAGATGGAACGCCCAACCCCTTTTGCCAAACCCGGAAATGCGGATTTTGCAAACCGTGCAAACCACGCGCAAAGCGGGGCAAGACAGGCGCGGGATACGACCCGCATCCTCAACGGCCCACCCTCTCTACATAGGGACAGACAATTTGTGTTGTTTTTCCTTGTGGTGGGCACTGTCGTCGGGCAGCCTTGCTCCCATGAGACAGCCCCG
>VHCM01000025.1 GCA_016871685.1 Verrucomicrobiota bacterium | reverse complement strand
CGATGGCAAGCTCTCGCGTGGCGAACTTTCGGCCGATCGCGCCCATGGCGCGGCACCCGCATTTCGCCGCTTCAAGGAACTCGATACCGACCGCAGCGGCGGCGTGAGCCTCGAGGAGTTCAGGAAGGGCCCGATGTCCGGAAAACTGCCGCCCGAGCGTCAGGAAAAAATGTTCCGCCGACTCGATACCAATGGCGACGGCGTCATCGACGCCAAGGACCGGCCGGAGGGAAAATCCGCGCCAGCGCGCAAAGGAAAAAAAGGCGAAGGCGCGGGCAAGGAGAAGGAGGCCGCGGCCCCCGATCGCGCCCGATTGGTCCGCGAACACGACCGCAACGGCGACGGTGCGGTGGACTTCGAAGAATTCAGCGTGATCCCGCGCTTTCGCGATCTCGGCGAGGACGAGCGCGAAGACCGCTTCGAGGCGCTCGATGCCAACGGCGACCTGAAGATCGAGGCGGATGAAGTGTGAAGGTTCAAGTGAATAGGGAAAAGAGATTGGAGATGGGGGATTGGTAATTGGGAAAGAAGAGGGAAAGTGCAATCCACAAGGGGGGGCACGGGCAGCTTGCCCATGATCGTTGGCAAAGCGAATGATCCGCGCGCGCAGCACCGGGGAGCGTCGGCATCCTGCCGGCATCGCCCCGCGTCCCGCGGGGCGGGTGTTGGAACGAGCAAGAGTCGTGCGAAGCACTTCAAGGCGCGTGGGCGTCTCGCCCACATCCACGACAGGCAAGGATGCCCTTCCTCCGGGAAGAAAGAGACCCGCGCGCAGCTCTGGCGATCGAGACGTGCAAGCAACGATCCCGGACCCCGCCTTGCTCCATTCAATATTCAACATCCAACATTCACCACCGCTTCCGCTCACTTCCTGCATTGTTGCAGCAGGCCGGCGAGGTAGCCGCCGATTTGGTCGAGCGCGTTGCGGTAGGGCGACGGAGCGAGGAGGTCGAGCGCGTCGCGGCATTCGTCGATGAGGCGCAGGGCGGTGTCGACCGCGCTTTCGACGGCGCCCGCGTATTCGGCGATGCCGAGCAGCACCGGCAGGTCGAGCGGTTCCTGATTGAGGATGCGCCGGTTGAGCTTGATGCGTTGCGACTCGGAGGCGGTCTCGAGCAGGTTGAGGATGGGCAGGGTGAGTTTGCCCTTGAGGAGATCGGTGCGCAGGGTCTTGCCGACGCGGTCTTCGGAGCCGACGAGGTCGAGGCAGTCGTCGTAGATCTGGTAGGCGGTGCCGAGTTTCATGCCATACGCGTGCAGTCGCTCCGCCGATTCCTCGTCGAGGCCGGAGAGGGTGGCGGCGATTCCGGTGGCGATGGCGAAGAGCGCCCCGGTCTTCATGCCGATCACCTTGAAGTAGTCCTCCTTGGTGAAGGTGAGATCGAAGCGGCGCTGGGTTTGGATGATTTCGCCTTGGCAGACGTCGCGCGCGGCGCGGCCGACCCTGCGGCAGATGTCGATGCTGTCGAAGTCGGTGGCGAGGGTGAGCGCGTGCGAGAACAACGCGTCGCCGAGCAGCACCGAGAGCGAGTTGCCCCACTTGGCGTTGGCGGTCGGTTCCATGCGGCGGGTTTCCGCGCCGTCGATGATGTCGTCGTGGACCAGCGTGGCCATGTGGATCAGCTCGACGATGACGCCGAGCTTGATGTGGTCGACACTGACGCCGCCGCAGGCGCCGCCGACGAGGATGGAGAGCGCGGGGCGGATGCGTTTGCCTGGGGTGTCGCAGATGTAGCCGACGTAGGGTTCGACCGCGGGATCGAAGGCGTGGATTTGCGCGCGGATCGAGGATTCGACGCGTTCGAGTTCACGCCGGATGAGGAGGCGTGGGAAGATCCCGTCGCGCAGGGGTGGCTGGGTGGTGGCCATGGTCCGGTGCGCCGGGAACAAGCCACATGCGGCGCTCTTTCGCAACCCGGATGTTGGCGGATGTTCGACGATTTTCCGAATCGTGACGCGGTGGCGGCCTGGTCACGCCAACGCCCTCCAGACGGAGGCGACCAACGAGCAGAGCAGGAATCCGACAGCCAGCGGTAGCAGGGCGGCGACGGTGGTCCATTTCCAACTGCCGGTTTCCCTGTGGATCGTGTACAGCGTGGTCGAGCACGGGTTGTGGCAGAGGCTGAAGAGCATGAGGCAGACGGCGGTGAGCGTGGTCCATCCGCCCGCTTCGAGAATCGCGCGCACCGAGGCCGGATCGGTTTCGAACATCACGCCGGTGCCCGCTCCGCCGTCGAGGCCTGCGACGAGCACGGTGAGCATGAGGATGGTTGGCACGACGATTTCGTTGGCGGGGATCGCGACGATGTAGGCGAGCAGCACGACGCCGGTGAGTCCCATCGTCCAGGCCAGCGGGTCGGCCGCTTCGACAAACCAGGCGGCGAGACTGCGGTCGGCCACCTGCACGTTGGCGCAAAGCCAGATCGCCGCGCCGGCTGGCAGTGCGAACACGACGGCGCGCCAGAGGACGATGAGCGTGCGGTCGACGAGCGAGGTGGCGAGTGTCCTCCAGAAGGCCGGAGGCCGGTAGGGCGGGAGTTCGAGGCTGAACGAGGTGGCCTCGCCGCGCAGCACGGTGCGGGCGAGCAGCCACGACGTGAGCATCGCGAATCCGAAGCCGAGCAGGGCGACGGCGAGCACTGAGAGTGCGGCGATGCTGCCGCGCCATGCTTCGGGTGCGAGCGTGCCGATGAACACGCCGGCCATCAGGATCTGGGTGGGCCAGCGGCCGTTGCACAGCGAGAAGTTGTTGGTGAGAATGGCGATGAGGCGTTCGCGCGGGGAATCGATGATGCGCGTGGCGACCACGCCGGCCGCGTTGCAGCCCAGCCCCATCGCCATGGTGAGCGCCTGCTTGCCGTGTGCGCCGACTTTTTGAAACAACCGGTCGAGATTGAAGGCGACGCGCGGAAGAAACCCGAAGTCCTCCAGCAGGGTGAAACACGGAAAGAAGATCGCCATCGGCGGCAGCATCACGCTCACGACCCATGCGGTGGCAAGGTACATGCCGTCGACGACCAGCCCTTTGAGCCATGCGGGTGCACCGAGCGCTTCGGCCCATCCGGAGAGCAGGGTGTGTCCTTGATCGACCAGCAGCGAGGCGAGCATCGCGGAGGGGACGTTCGCGCCGACGATCGTGAGCCAGAGGATCACCCCGAGCACGAGGACCATGATGGGAAACGCGGTCCACGGATGGGTGAGGAGGCGGTCGAGCTTCTGTTGCCAGGCGAGACGGCGCGAGTGGTCGCCGCGGGTCACCGCTCTTGCGGCGATGCGCGCGGCCTCACCATGGATCGACTCGGCGATGCGGTCGTGAAGGTCGGGCGGCAGTTGCCAGCGCAGTTCGCCCGCACGCCGCAGCAGGTCGTCGCGCGACGAGGTGGATGCGTCGGCTGTGTGGAGCGGCGCGGGATGCGCGCGGGCACTGTCGTTGTCGGCGGGATCCGCGGCATCGCCTGCCGAGCCGATCGCGCCGTCGCGGACGGCGTCGATGATCTCGCGGTCGCCTTCAAGCAAGCGCAGCGCGACCCAGCGCGGTTGTGCAAGCTGCGGGAACACGTCGGCGAGTCGCGACTCGACCTCGTCGAGTGCCTGGCGCAGTCCCGCGATTTCCAATGGGAGCTTGCGCGGCGCGGGTTGTCCGGCGCTGGTCGCGACGCGTGACAATTCCGCGAGCAGTTCCGGAATGCCTTCGCCCGATCGCGCCGCGCACGGCACGACCGGAACGCCGAGGTCGCGCGCGAGCTGGCGCACATCGACCGACATTCCGTGTGCGCGCGCTTCGTCCATCAGGTTGAGGCAGACCACGGCGCGACGGGTGATCTGGAGGATTTGCAACGCGAGGTTGAGGTTGCGTTCGATGCAGGTCGCGTCGATGACGATCACCGTCACGTCGGGTCGGCCGAAGAGCAGGAACGAGCGCGCCACTTCCTCGTCCGGCGAAGCCGAGAGCAGCGAGTAGGTGCCCGGCAGATCGACGATGCGATAGCGCTTGTCGTCGTAGGTGAAGCCGCCCTCGGCGCGCGAGATCGTCTTGCCCGGCCAGTTGCCGGTGTGCATGCGCAGTCCGGTGAGCGCGTTGAACACGGTGGTCTTGCCGGTATTCGGGTTGCCGGCCAGCGCGACCACGTGGTCGCTCTCACCGATTTGCAGGCCGAGCCGCCGCAGTGTGCCGAGGCGCGACGGGCAGGTGACGCAGGCTTCGCCGGGCGTGTGTGGTGCTTGCCGGTTCATGATGCGGGGCGGACGAGGATGCGTTCGGCCTGGTTGCGGCGCAGGGCGATGAGCGCGCCGCGCACGTCGTAGCTGCGCGGGCTGCCGAACGGGCTGGCGAATTCGCAGCGGATCGCCGTGTCCGGAACCAGTCCGAGATCGAGCAAGCGCTTGCGTTCGAGGCCGGTGCACGATGGTGCGAGCGCGTGGACCACCGCGGCCCCGCCCACCGGCAGCTCGGACAAACGGAAGACGTCCTCGGGTGCTTGCTCGTCGCGCTCCGGAGCGCGGACATGGACCAGCACGGCCACCGCCGCGGGCACCTCGATGTGGCGGCCCTCGACCCGGCAGTGGATCGAACCGTAGCCGCCATGTCGCGGTTCGTCGATGCGCGTCCCCGGTGCCAGTCCGAGTTTCTCCGCTTCACGGAAGCAAGCGGCCGGTTCGTCCTCGAGATGCTCGATCACCGCGGGCGCGTTCTCCGGCCACGACGCGAGCGATGCGCGCGGACGGCGCGGCAGTTCGCCTTCGCGCGTCGGAATCGGATCGCCGTGCGGATCAAAGCGCGGATGACCGAGCTTGCGTGCAAGTTCATCGACCGCCGATGTGTCGAGATGGTGTTCGGCCTTTTGCGCTTCGGCGTGCCATCGCTCGGGCGGCACCGTGGTTTCCCGTGCCAGCCATGTTTCATACAGCCGGTGCTTGCGCACCACCTGCAATGCATCGCGCCGACCGTCCGCCGTCAACCGGTGCCCGTCGCCCTCGGCAAGTGCCAGACCCTCCGCACGCAGCACGCCGAGCAACGCCGCCGCACGACCGCGCGCAAGACCCATCGCGCCCGCCAGACTCTCGACGGTGGCCCGCCGACCGGACTCATCGCAGTCAAGCAGATGCTTGAGCGCGTCCTCGGTGCGGATCCTCTGGTTCTCACGCCTGCCTCGGCCGAATCGGTTCATGAATCAACTATGGCTGAATAAATTAGCTTTGGCTAATTTGCAAGTGAAAAAACCGAGACGGGCGGAGACCGCCGGACGGCCCGTGGGGTGGTCCCGTTCAGGGACGCGGCTACACGGCAATGGTTGCGTTGAGGGGGCTCGGGGTCACGAGTCGGGCAGGATCGTGGCGATGCAGGGATCGGTGCCGAAGAGGCGGGCGGCGGTATCGCGCACGGCCTGCGGCGTGAGCGTGTGGTAGGTCTCGGCGAGGCGGAGCTGCTCGTCGGCGGGCAGACCAAGCATTGTGTCGAGGGCCATCGTGCGCGACGTCTGGGCGAGTGATTGCTGGCGGATGGCCAGCCCGCTGAGCATGGTCGAGCGCACGCGTTCGAACGCGTCGTCGGGGATGCCGTCGCAGGCGATCGAACGGATTTCGCGCAGCAGCTCGTCGCGGGCCAGCGCGGCCTGGTCGGGCGCGGTGGCGATGTAGAACGTGAAGAGTCCGGTGTCGTGACCGAGGAACTGCGTGGCGCCGACCTGATACGCGAGGCCGAGATCCTCGCGCAGGTGGCTGAACAACGGGCCCGCCATGTCGCAGGCGTGGGCGTGGATCATCGCCAGCGCATGGCGGTCGGGCGAGGTCGCCGACGCGCTGTGAAAGCCGATCGCGAGCACGGCTTGTTTTTTCGGAAGCCGCGCGCCGCATTCGATGCCGTGTCCGAGCAGACTTGCGGGAGAATCGGGTCGCTCACCGCCGGGCAGTGAATCAAGCCCTTGCGAAAGCCGGTCGGCGATCGCGTCGGGATCGAAGTCGCCGGTGACGGCGAGCGTCAGATTGCGGTGGTGCAGGTGCCGGCGGTGGTGATTTGCGAGCGAGTCGCGGTCGAGGGAGGTGATCGACGCGGTGCTGCCGAGCGAATCCAGCGCGTAGCCGGCACCTTGGAATGCCGCATGGCGCAGCGTGCGGATCGCCAGTTGCAGCGGGTCCTGAAGCGATTCGTCGAGCACGGCGAGCTGGCTGGCCTTTTCGCGGCCGATCACATCCGCGTCGAACGCGGGGGCGACCAGTGTCTCGCAAAAGACGGAGACCAGCGCATCGGCATCGGCACTGAGTCCGCTGCCTTGGACGAGCAGGGTTTGATTGCCGGCGATGGCGGATACGGATGCGCCGAGGGATTCGAGCAACCGAGCGATTTCCGCGGGTCCGCGGCTGGTGGTGCCACGCGTGAGCGTTGAGGCGAGCAACTGGCCGATGCCATTGGTCGCTGGCGTTTCTTCCGGAAGTCCGCAACGGATGGCCGCGCACATGTGGACGAGCGGCACGCGGCGATCGGGCACGAGTGCGAGGGTGATGCCGTTGGGCAGCACGCGGGTCTCGATCGCGCCGCGCGGATTCCGCGCCGCGGCCGACCCCCGTGGTGCGGCGGCTTCGTGCGGATCGAGCACGGCCAGGGTCGAGCGCGCTTCGTCGAGTGTGGCGGCGGCGGCGAGCACGTCGTCGCGGCCGACGGCCTGGATCGCCGCGAGATGGCGGCGGGTGAAATCGAGGTCGCGTGTTTCGTGCCAATTTATCGCGAGATCACCCGCGCGGGCCGATGCCGTGGTGAGCATGCCGAATTGCGACGCTGCGATCTGGCGCTTGGCTTTCGCGATGTCGGCGTCGAGCCATGCGTCGTCGAGATCGAGCGGCGAGCGGATCATCGCTGCGGCGAGCGCATCGCGGTGTTCGACGAGCGCCTCCGCCGAGATGCCCAGCAGTCCCTCGCGTCCGCTGGTGTTCCATGCATAGGCCGAGATTTCCAGCGCCAGCGGCGTTTCCTCGCGCAGCGTGCGGTAGAGGCGCGACGACCTGCCGCGACCGAGAATTGCGGCGAGCACTTCGAATGCCGGTGTCGCCGCGTCTTCGAGCGGCGGGATCTTCCATGCCAGCGACAGGCGGCTGGTGGTGACGGCGAAGGTGCCGCGTGTGCGGCGCGGACCAAGCTGCGGCGCGTCGATCGCGACGAGCGGTTCGCGTCCGCCGGATGGTTTGCAATCATCGGTGAGCGCCGAGACGAGGTCGCGTGCCTGTTGCGGGTCGAAGTCGCCGGAGATGACGAGAAAACAACGATCGGTGGTGTAGCGGTCGCGATGGTAACGCAGCAGGTCGGCGTGCTCCAGCGCCTCAAGCAGATGGCGGTGGCCGATGACCGGTTGGCGTCGCGGATCGTGTTGGAAGGTGCTGGCGAAGAGCAGACGCATCAGCGCCTCGTCGGGATCGTCGAGCCCCATGTCGATCTCACGGCCGATGATGTCCTTTTCCTTGGCGAATTCCGATTCGGGAATCACCGGATGGAACACCAGCCCGGTGAGGCAGCGCAGGAACGTCGGCATCGACGAGGACGGGCCGTCGATGTAGTACACCGTGCGGTCGAAGGTCGTGTAGGCATTCCAGTGTCCGCCCGCCGCCTGCACCACCGCGGCAAGCTCGTCGGCGTCGTGGTCGCGCGTGCCTTTGAACACCATGTGCTCGAGGAAATGCGAAACGCCTGCCCCGAGCAACCGGTCCTCATGGATGCTGCCGGTGCCCACCCAGAGCTGGGTGCTCACGACCGGAGCGGTCGCGTCCGGGTCGAGGATGAGGACCAGCCCGTTGGGCAGGGTTTCGGCCGTGGCGCGGGTGGCGGGGTATTCCATCGAATTGGGGCTTGGAGACCCCCACCGATGGATGATAAACCGCTTTCATGCAACGGTTGATCATCCTTGCGGCAATTGTGCTTGGCCTGCTCGTCGGCGGGGCGGGCCTTGTTTACATGAACATCCGCAAAAACCGGCCGCATCCGGTGTGGGCGCCTCTGCCGCTCAATCCGGAGATCACCGAGGCCAAACAGAAAGACCTCGCCGAACGCCTACGTGAAGTGCTCGATGATCCCGAGGTGCTGCGAGCCGTGAGCCGCGAACTCAAGCTTGGCCAAGAGTGGGAGCTGGCCAACGTCGAACTGTGCGTCAAGGAACTGCGTCGCCGCATGTTCGTGCGCGCGGGCGACATGAGCGGGCCGATGGGCAACGTGCCGGCGATCCACGTCGGCGTCGATGGCATGGTGCGCGAAAAAGAACTCACCGGAAAGATCGCCATGCGGCTGATGCAGGACGTGTGGAAGGAGCTTGAGATCAAGCCGCCAGACGACGCGGGCGCGAAGTGACGCGTGCTGCGTGCGGTTCTCCAGCCTCGCTTGTGTCGGAGGAAAGACATCCTTGCTGTCGCCGTTGAGGAGGAACGCGCAGAGAAGATACAGCATCTCTTACCGTCCGGCGCATCGCGCGTTTCGTGATGAATCCGATCCTCACAGGTGCATCACCACTTCTTCATGCGGGAATCTGGCCTTGGGCGTGGAGGCGTACTTGTCGTTGGCCGAGCGATAGCCGAGCGCGCAGGCGACCGCGGTGGCATAGCCGCTGCCGTCGAGACCGAGGATGCGGTCGTAGGCCGCCGGATCGATGCCTTCCATCGGGCAGCTGTCCACTCCGGCGATGGCCGCGGTGGTCATCAGTTGGCCGAGCGCGATGTACACTTGTTTGACATTCCACGCATGGCGTTGTTCGCGAGTCATCGACGAGACAAACCCCTCGATCATCGACTGGAGCGGCGCGGCGTCGGCGGGACTGCCTCCCTGCACGGTGGTCATGCGATGGATCCAGCGGTCGATGTCGGCTTGCTCGAGCCCGTCGCGGGCGGCGAGCACGACGAAGTGCGAGGCGTCGGTGCATTGCGGTTGATTCCACGAGACCTCGCGCAGTTGGGTGCGCAGATCCGGGTGGGTGACGACGATGAATTTCCACGGTTGCAGGCCGAAGGAGGACGGCGTGAGCACGAGCGATTCCTCAAGCGCCCGCCAGGTGTCGGCGGGGATGGATTTCGCGGCGTCGAACTGCTTGGTTGCGTAGCGGCGGCGCAGGGCCGTGAGGAAATCGGGGGTGGTGTCGGCTGTCATCGCGCGCACTATGGCGCGTCGATGTCGAAAGGCAAGGACACCGAGGGGAAATCCTTGAGGGTGAGGGTGAAGACGAGTCCGTATTCCTCCTCGAACCGGTTGTCGCGTGCGCTGACGCCCATGGCGGCGACCCAGTTGCCCAGATCGCGGTGCAGGGTGTAGCGTTGTTCCTCCATCACGCCGTCGTCCATCTCGAACGTGTGGCGGGTGTCGACGCCCCAGTCCTCGTTGAGGTGCTTGTAGAGTTGGAGGTGCAAGCGGTTCGAATCAACGAAGAGCGGGTGTCCGGAGAGGTGGTTGTAGCCCAGCGAGATGGTCCAGGTTTCATCGGGCATGAAGCGCAGGTAGTTGCGCCACTCGCTGAAGTCGGCGCTGTCGCCGCTGATCGGCAACTGGCTTTCGAGACCGAACGAGATCCAGGGAACCGGCTGCCAGCGCAGGTCGTTGTACAACCCGGAGTAGTCCCGCGCTTCCTCGGGATCGTCGAGGAATGCGTCGATGTAGGTGTCGAGGTAGAGCCACTCGTGGCTGCGCTGGTCGCGGCGGGTGATCCACCGGTTGCGCGTGCCGAACCGCAGCACGTTCCAACTATTCATTTCATCGACGGCGGTGAAACGCATCGGATCGAGCGGACGCGGACGGGTGGTGGGGCTGAGGCGGTCGACCCCGGGATCGCCCGGTTCGAAATCGTCGGTGGTGACCCATGACCATCGGCTGTAGGGCTGGACGACGTGGCGGATGCCGTCGAGCCCGAGCCCGTGGTTGCGGGTGGGACCGTCCTTGCTGAACTTGAGCGAGGCCTCCATCCCGACATGGACGTGGCTGCGATCGAGATCATCGTCCTGTCCGTCGATCGCGAAGTAGTTCGAGTATCCCGCGCCGGCTTCGGGTGCCAGATGCACGACGTCCATCACCGTGACCGGCGCGGACCATTGGTGATACGTGCGGAAGCGCGCATACTGGCTGTCGGCGAGTTGGGTGCGGATCGCCTCCCGCCGCGGGTCGCCCAGTGGCAGGGCGACCAGGCTTTCGGCGAGCCGTCGCTGATAGCCGTCGAGCTGGTTGATCAGTTCGGTAGCGTTGGGATCTCCCGAGGTGAGGTTCATCAACGGGTTGATCACCGAGCGTTGCGTGACATCCGGCGCTTGCTCGCCGATCCATCCGGCGGAGGTGGTGCCCTCGTGCATGACGGGCAGGCCGAAAAAGTTTCCGCGCGATTGATCGTAGGTGATTTCCGGCAGCCGGGTGTCGGCGTGGTAGAAATCGTTGATGCGCAGGCGGCCAAGGATCGAGAGCAGCGATCGGTCGTCGCGGCGGTAAATGCCCAGCGTGTTGTCCGGCTCCGGGTCGGTGCTGTAGCGCCGCGGGTCGAAGTCGCCGAGGAAGTGCTCGTCGCTGAGGAAGGTGAGGTTGGTGTCGATCCGCCAGGCGTCGGATGATCCCCAGCCGGGTTCGTCGCGTCGTTTCAACTGGATGCGGTAGCGGTCCTCGTTGACGACTCCGCGCGGGATGCCGGATCGCGATTTCTGCGGATCGAGGTCGTTGAGGTAGTAGAGGCTCAGTCCGCTGTTGAGTTCGCGGTCGGCCTTGCGGGTGTCGACGAGATCGACGCCGGTGCCGATGCCGCGTGCGGCGAGCACGTCGAAGCGCCAGCGCGAGAGCAGCCAGGCGTCGCGGTTTTCGCCGGTGTCGGGATCGCGCTGGCCGCCGAGCATGATGCCGTAGGTGTTGAGGAGGAACGGCCCCCAGTTCGACCGCGCGCCGGGCACAAAGCGGTAGCCGAGATCGGCCTTGAGCGGCTGGCTCAGGTAGGGAAACCAGAACACCGGCGTGTCGCCCGCGCGGACGGTGAGGTTGTGGAAGACGACTTTCTCATCGGGAAAGACGACGATCTTCTTGGCGCGCACCCAGAAATCCGGGTTTTGCTCGTCGTGGGTCGTCACACCGGCGTTGTAGCCGGTGTACACCGCGCGGCCGTCGTGGTCCGACATCTCGAAGGTCCCCGACTCGAGCAGGATCGGATCCATCAGCGCGCGCAGGCCGGTGGTGTCGAGGTGCTTGCGTTCGTAGAAATAGACGGCGCGTTGGCCGCGCTGCAGGCCTTGCGGGCGGTAGACGCTGACGTTGCCGTCGAAGGTCAGCGTCTTTTGAGCCGGATCCCACAGCATCGAGTTGGCGAAGATTTCCAACCCGTTGTCGCCGGTGACCTTCACGCCCGGTCCTTCGAATCGCACGCCGGTCGTCAGATCGCCGCTGATCGCGCCTTTGCCGAAGTTGTCGATGGTGACGAAATCCGGCAACTCGCCGAGTCCGGGCTCCGCGGGTGATGCGGCCGCATCGGGTGGCGGCACGGCTTGGACCATCGCGGCATCCGCGCCGGCCGGCGGCTGCGCCGCAAGCGCTTGCCACGCGAGCCATCCGAGGAGCACGACCCATCTTCGCGCGATCGACATCGCGCCGATCTCAGGCCGCGCGGCCGCACAAGTAAAGATGAAAGCCCGGAGGGGTCGGCTTCGGATTGCCATGCGGGGCGGATCACCCCAGCATCGCCGCATGCTTCCCGGCACCGCTGCATTGAAACGATTGTTGCTTGAGAAATCCGTGCGCATCGGTGAGTTCGTTCTCGCCTCCGGCAAGCGCAGCGATCTTTACATCGACTGCCGCATGACCTCGCTCGATCCGTTCGGCGCGGGGCTCATCGGTGAACTCGGTTGGCATGCGGTGCGATCGAAGATCCACTCCGAGCGGCTCCAGGTTGCCGCGATCGGCGGCATGACGCTCGGGGCCGACCCGATCGCGCTGGCGGTGGGGATGACCTCGGCCTCGCTGCATCCCGATGAGGCGCTCCAGGTGTTCACGGTGCGCAAGGAACCCAAAGGGCACGGGGCGGGCCGGCAGATCGAGGGGAATTTCCACGCTGGCGACACGGTGGTGGTGGTCGATGATGTGATCACCACCGGCGGATCGACGCTCAAGGCGGTTGATGCGATCGAGCGCGAAGGCGGCAAGGTGGCGTTCTGTCTGGTGTTGGTGGATCGCGAAGAAGGTGGCAGGCAGGCGATCGAGGCGCGCGGCATCCCGGTGGTGTCGCTGTTCACGCGGCATGCCCTGCTCGACGGATGAGCCGGCGCGCGGTTGTCGGGCAGTTCACGACGCGGCGCGGAGGTTTCCCTCTGCGGGCCCGTGTTGCGGCACGCTGATGAGAAAGCGCGTGAGTTCGCCGGGAGTGGAGGTCACGCCGATGGTGCCGCCGTGCGCTTCGACGGCCCGGCGCACGATCGACAAGCCGAGGCCGGTGCCCTTGATCTCGCTCTGCGAGTGATGTTTCTCGACTCGGTAGAAGCGGCGGAAGATGTGCGGGAGGTCGGCACTCGGAATGCCGATGCCGTTGTCGCTCACCCACATGCGGATCCGGTCGTCCTCTGTTTCGCAGCCGATCTCGATGCGCAGTCCGGCATGCGGGTTCTGCTTGAGCGCGTTTTCGACCAAGTTGAACAACACTTCGGTCCAGTAAAAGCGGTCGCCGTGAATCACGACCGGCGTCTCCGGCATCCGCAGGCCGACGTCGGCCCCTTGCGAGTGGATCATCGGTTCCAGCCGCTCGAGCACGTCGTTGGCGCAGGCATGCAACGGGAACGGTTCGACCTTGAGCGCACCGGCCTCGCCGGACTCGAGTTTCGAGATCACCAGCATGTCCTCGACGATGCGTGAAATCCGCTGGGCATGCTTGCGCATCACTTCGAGGAAGCGCCGGGCGCAAGCCGGATCGTCGAGCATGTCGTCGTCGAGCAGGTTTTCGAGGTAGCCGTTGATGATGGCCATCGGCGTGCGCAGCTCGTGCGACGCGTTGGCCACGAAGTCCTTGCGGATTTGTTCGATCTGGTGTTCGGCGGTCACGTCGCGGATCAGGATGCGGGTGAGCGGTTCGGCGCCGGACGAGCCCGGCAGGCGCGCGGCGTCGATGAACCACGCGTTGTGTCCGCGCGTCTCGTGGTCGCCGCGCGGCGAGGTCTGCTGCGACAGCACGACCAGCGCCTGGCCCGCGTTGCCGCTGGCGATGCAGTCGAGGGCAACCCGTGAGAGCCGCGGGTCGAGGAGGATCTCACGCAACGGGCGGTCGTCGAGCGAACGTCCACCGAAGAGCGCGGCGGCCGCGGCGTTGTGCACGCGCACGACACCCGATGCGTCGGCAAGCAGGAATGCATCACCCAGTGCGTCGAGCAGGCGCGCGCGCTCGTCGCGGGCTTCCGCAACGTCGCGCGCGACTCTGGATTTCCATTCGTGTTCATCGGTTCGGGCCTTGCGGCGTGCCTGCCTGAGCCTGCCGCTCGTGACGGCGGCGGTGACGGCCAGGACCAACGCGGCGGCCGCAAGCAGGAGTTCGGTGATGTTCATGGGTCGCTGTTCATGACCCGGTATCCGGTTCCGCGCACGGTTTCAATCCACGATCCATGATCGCCGAGTTTCTGCCGCAGGCGCTTCATGTGGGTGTCGAGCGTCCGGCTGTGCGTGCTGTCGCTGTATCCCCAGATCGTGCGCAACAGGTCGTTGCGCTCCTGGGTCTGCCCGGCGCGCTCACTCAGGAACAACATCAGGCGGAACTCCGTGGCGGTCAGCTCGACCGGTTCGCCATCCACGTAAAAACGCAGCGAGTTGCGGTCGAAGCGGAACGGACCGAGGATGAAATCGGCCACCGCGGTCGGTGCCTCGCTGCGCTTGAGCACCGCCTTGACCCGCAACAACAGCTCCTTCGGGCTGAACGGCTTGGTGAGGTAATCGTCGGCACCGGCTTCAAGCCCCTGGATGCGGTCTTCGGTCTGCGCCCGCGCGGTGAGCAGGATCACCGGGATCGAAACGCCGCGCGGATCGCGCCGCAGTTCGCGAAACACGCCGTAGCCGTCCCGGCCGGGCAGCATGATGTCGAGCACGATCAGATCCGGCCGCTCGCGCAACGCCGCCTCCGTGCCCTCGATGCCGTCGTGGCTCGTCAGCACCTCGTAGCCCGCACGCCGCAGGTTGAAGCCGATCAACTCCCCGATGTCCGGTTCGTCCTCGATGATGAGAATGCGCTGCATCGGCCACCCATCGTGGGGGGATCCGCCGCCGGATGAATCATGCGTCGGTGACGATTCGGTCACACATCGGAGCATTCACCGATTTGCCCGAATCGTCGCGACTTTCCTGCCGGACACTGAAATTTCTTGCCAACCCCGCAGGCAGCGGCCACTATCCGGGCGGAAACCTTACAATGTTTATCAAAATACTAATGTTATGTTCAATCCGCCTGTGACAGACCCCGATGTGTCGGCAGTGGCTGTGGGATACGGCAAGAAGCACCCGTTTCCGGCACCGGTGCTCAAGGAGGTGCTGCTCAACGGCAAGGGCTCGGCCAAGGAGACCTGGCACATCGAGCTGTCATTGGAGGGCTCGGGCATGGGCTACGAGGTGGGCGATGCGCTGGCGGTGCAGCCGGTGAATGCGCCCGACGTGGTGGAGTCGCTGCTGCGCGCGGCCGGGCTCGGCGGCTCCGAGTCGGTCGATGTCCGCAACGTCGGCGTGAAGCCGCTGGGCGAGGCGTTGCGCGAAGACTTCGACATCACCGGGCTGACGCGCAACGTGTTGGGCAAGCTCGCCGCGGCGACCGGATCAGAGGCGTTGTCGGCGATGCTCGCCGACGAGGCGAAGGAATCGTTGAAAGCGTATGTCGATGGGCGGCAGATCGTCGATGCCGTGCGCGACTTCGCGCCTGACGGGTTGGCGGCCGACGCGCTGGCGGGGTTGTTCCGCAAATTGCCGCCGCGTTTGTACTCGATTGCCTCGAGTCCGCTGGCCCATCCGGGCGAAGTGCACCTCACGGTGGGGGCGGTTCGTTATCGTTCGCACGGCGTGGAGCGCAAGGGTGTGTGCTCGACCTTTCTCGCCGATCAAGTCGGTGCTGGCGACCGCGTTCCCGTCTTCGTCCAGCCCAACAAGAATTTCCGTCTGCCCGAGGATCCGTCCGTTCCGATCATCCTCGTTGGACCCGGCACCGGGATCGCGCCGTTCCGCGCCTTCATCGAACACCGCGTCGCGACGGGCGCGACCGGCAAAAGCTGGCTGTTTTTCGGTGATCAGCACTACCTGCACGACTTCCTGTACCAACTCGAATGGCAGGACCACCTCAAGCGCGGCACGCTCGCGCGGCTCGACGTCGCCTTCTCGCGCGACCAGCCGGAGAAACTCTACGTGCAACACCGGATGCTCGAGCATGCGCGTGAACTCCACGCCTGGCTCGAAGAGGGGGCGCACTTCTACGTCTGCGGCGATGCCTCGCGGATGGCGGCCGACGTGCATGACGCGCTGGTCACGATTCTCGAGCAGCAGGGCGGCATGACGCGCGACGCCGCCGAGGCCCGGCTGGATGAAATGAAGCATGCCAAGCGGTACCAGCGAGACGTCTACTGAGGCCCTTCCGGATGTTTCCACACGCACCAGTCCACTGATTCCTCCACCATGTCCACCGAACCGAAACTCTCCGCCAGCGAACACATCAAGAGCGACAGCCATTACCTACGCGGCACGATCGCCGAAGGATTGCTCGACCTCAGCACCGGCTCGATGTCCGAACAGGACCAGCAGCTGCTCAAGTTCCACGGCACGTACCAGCAGGACGACCGCGACCTGCGGGCGCAGCGCAAGCAGCACAAGCTCGAGAAAGCGTACTCGTTCATGATCCGCATCCGCGTGCCGGGCGGCGTCGCCACTCCCGCGCAGTGGCTCGAAGTCGACCGCATGTCCGCCGACTATGCCAACGGCACGATCAAGCTCACCACCCGTCAGGCGTTCCAGCTCCACGGCGTGATCAAGAGCAACCTCAAGCGGACGATCCGCGAGATCAACCGCACCGCGATGGACACCATCGCCGCTTGCGGCGACGTGAACCGCAACGTGATGTGCAATCCGAATCCGTTCCTGTCGGAGGTGCATGCCGAAGTCCTCCAGGCCGCCCAGGCGATCTCCGACCACCTCACGCCGCAGACGCGCGCCTACCACGAGATCTGGCTCGACGGCGAGAAGATCGAATCGAGCGAGCAGGAAGAGGAGCCGGTCTACGGCCGCACCTACCTGCCGCGGAAGTTCAAGATCACCATCGCGGTGCCGCCGTCCAACGACGTCGATGTCTTCGCCAACTGCCTGTCGTTCATCGCCATCGTCGAGGAAGGCAGGCTCGCCGGATTCAACGTCGCTGTCGGCGGCGGGATGGGCTCGAGCCACAATAACGAGAAAACCTACCCGCGGCTCGCCGATGTGATCGGTTTCTGCCCGGCCGACCAAGCGGTCGAGGTCGCCGAGAAGGTGGTGGTCCTGCAGCGCGACTTCGGCGACCGCACGGACCGCAAGCACGCGCGCTTCAAGTACACCGTCGACGACCACGGGCCGGACTGGATCCTCGCCAAGCTCAACGAGTCGCTCGATCGGCCGCTCGAGCCCGCGCGGCCCTTCGTCTTCGAGAGCAATGGCGACCGCTACGGCTGGGTCGACGACGCCAACGGTCGTTCGCATTTCACCTTGTTCGTCCAAGGTGGGCGAGTGCTCGATACCGCGGACCATCCGCTGCGCAGCGGATTGCGCGAGATCGCCAAGGTGCACGACGGCGACTTCCGCCTCACGCCCAACCAGAACCTGATCATCGCCAACGTCAGCCCGGAAAACCGCCCGCGGATCGAGGCGCTGCTTGCAGAATACGGCATTCGCGACAGTCACCAGCGCAGCGCGCTGCGGCTCAACTCGCTCGCCTGCGTCGCACTGCCCACCTGCGGCTTGTCGCTGGCCGAGGCCGAACGCTACCTGCCGGACCTCCTCACCGAACTCGAGGAGGTCATCGAGGAGAACGGCCTGCGCCACGACGCGATCACCATCCGCATGACCGGCTGCCCCAACGGCTGCGCGCGGCCGTACATCGCCGAAATCGCCTTCGTCGGCAGGGCGCCCGGAAAATACAACGTCTACCTCGGCGGCGGATTCGCCGGTCAGCGGCTCTCGAAACTCTACCGCGAGAGCGTCCCATCCTCGCAACTCAAAGACCTGCTCGCGCCGGTGATCGCACACTACGCCCGCGAACGCGCGGACGGCGAACGCTTCGGCGACTTCTGCATCCGCGCGGGATACGTCAACGAAACCGTGCAGGGACGCGACTTCCACCTCAATCTCAAGGAGGAGGCACATGCGAAACGTTGAGGCAATCCCGGCTCCGGCACCCGTCATCGACGCGACGGCCGCGATCGACGAAATCGACGCGATTTCCGCCGGGCTTGCGCCGCTGCGCGCAGGTGCGCGCATCCGCCTGCTGCACGAGCGGTTCGGCAGCCGCCTGGTCGCTTCGACGAGCTTCGGCATCCAGAGCGCGGTGATGCTCCACCTGATCCGCGAGCACGCGCCGGAAATTCCCGTGGTCTTCATCGACACCGGCTTTCTCTTTCCCGAGACCTATCAGTATGCCGAGCAGCTCGTCACGCAGCTCGGGCTCGACATCCGCGTTTATCAACCGTCGGTCTCGGCCGCGCGCATGCAGGCGCTTTGGGGAAACCTGTGGGAGCAGGGCGGGGAAGGGGCCGCGCGCTACGCGATGCTCACCAAGATCGAGCCGATGAACCGCGCGTTGCGCGAGACCGGAGCCGATGTGTGGATGAGCGGCCTGCGTCGCTCGCAATCGGACAGCCGCGGCGCCCGCGGGTTCGCCGAACGGCAGAAGCGCACGATCAAGGCCTATCCGATCCTCGATTGGGCCGACGCCCAGGTCGACCACTACCTGCGCAAGCACGGACTGCCGCCGCATCCGCTCGCCGCGCAAGGCTACATCACCACTGGCGACTGGCACAGCACGCGTCCGCTGGGCGAGGGCGGACGCGAGGCGACCCGCTTCGACGGCCGCAACTACGAATGCGGCCTGCACCTCGACTCGGGTGCCACGGATTTCCAGATTTGAATCCGGCCTCCTGTGTGCCTAAAAAATCCCCTGTTCTCCACCCCAACCCACCCCAACCGCCATGCCCATCGCCACCGACATGGTTGCCACCGTCGGCAACACCCCGCTCATCCGCCTCAACCACGTGACGCAAGGTCTCGATGCCGAGATCTGCGTGAAGGCAGAGTTTTTCAATCCGCTGTTCAGCGTCAAGGACCGCATCGGCAAGGCGATGATCGAGGCCGCCGAGCGCGACGGCCTGCTCAAGCCGGGCGGACTCATCATCGAGCCGACCTCCGGCAACACCGGCATCGCGCTGGCGTTTGTCGCGCGGGCCAAGGGCTACCGCTGCATCCTCACCATGCCCGAGAGCATGTCGATCGAGCGCCGCGTCCTGCTGCGATTGCTCGGCGCGGAGATCGTGCTGACGCCGCGCGCCCGCGGCATGGGCGGCGCGATCGCCAAAGCGAAGCAACTGCTCGAGGAAACCCCCGGCGCATTCGGTCCCGGCCAGTTCGACAACCCGGCCAACCCGCAGGTGCATCGCGAGACGACCGCCGAGGAGATCTGGCGCGACACCGAGGGGAACATCGACGCGTTCGTCGCCGGTGTCGGCACCGGTGGCACGCTCACCGGCGTGTCCGAAGTGATCAAGGCACGCTGCGGAATGAAAACCTTCGCAGTCGAACCCGCCGCCAGTCCGGTGATCTCCGGCGGTCAGCCGGGCCCGCACATGATCCAAGGCATCGGCGCCGGCTTCATCCCGAAGAACCTCAATGTCGCGATCGTCGATGAGGTCATCCAAGTGACCAACGACGATGCCTTCGCCACGGCCCAGGCCCTGGCCCAGCAGGAAGGTCTCCCGGCGGGCATCTCGACAGGTGCCAACGTCTGGGCCGCGATCCAGGTGGCAAAGCGCCCGGAATTCAAGGGTGGGCGCATCGTCACCATCGGCTGCTCGTCGACCGAGCGCTATCTGTCGACCCCGCTGGCCGAAAAAGTCCGCGAGGAATGCGCAGCACTGCCGGTGCACGAGATCTGAGATGGCTCTCCCGACGAACTTGAAATCCAAGTTGCTCCGCTTTCCATAACCGAGCGCAGCACGGGTTGTGGTGCTGGAATGGGAGGAGACTCAAGACTTCAAGACGCAAGACGCAAGAGTAGAGCGCGGTGCGTTATTAGGGTCAGTCCTTGGATTTCAGTCATTTTCTTAAAATCCAAGGACTGACCCTAATGACGCCCGCGACAGTCTCGGACGAGACCATCTGCTTCACCGACCTGCTCGCGCCGGATCAACCCCCTTTTCCCCGCCCTCCAGCCTTCGCCAAGGCTACGGCCGACAGGCCGGTCCGCCCCAAACGCTGTTGCAATGGCTGCCCGCCAAAAGCGAATTCCTAGCAGCGATGCATTACGGCTGCGGGCCAAGGGCGCGCACACGGAAGAAGCTTTTCCCATGTGTGAGCGACCGCGGGAAAGTAATGATCTCGCCGGTATTCCACGTGGAGAGATCGAGGGAGTCCTCCAGCTGCAATCGAATGTCCACCTGTCCTCCACTGCCTTGTATCATTAGGCCACCGAGGTTCAAGTCCTGGATGCTCGTGGCGTTGTAGAGGCCGATCTTGCCAGGATTCGATTGCAGCCATGAGAGCAGGGTGGCATCGCTCACCGTGGGACGTGATCCCGCGCTCACTTCATCTCCGTCATTGAGCGAGTCACCATCAGTGTCCGCGAGGACCGGGTTTGTGCCGTAAACGACGGACTCTTGGTAATTGGTCAGACCGTCAGAATCCGAGTCAGCTGTGTCCTGCGCGAAATTAGCGGTGATGTTTTTAGTCCCGTTCACGGTGAGCGAGAGTGGGTTCTGTGATCCCGTGGCGCTGCCGGACCAGGTGCTGAAGACGTAGCCTGCATTTGGGTATGCTTGAATGGTGGCGCTGCTGCCGCCCTCGTAAAAGCCGGAGCCGCTCGTGGTGCCGTAACCGGCGGGTGTGACAGCGATGCTCACGCTGAACGTGGTGCCTGGCACGGATTGGGCAAACTTGAGCTCGCCCGTGGTCAGGTCCGTGTAAGCGATCATCGCGTTGCCTGAGCTGTCGCAGGCGATGGAGGACCATCTGCCCACGTCGCCCGCTGCATCCACCACCTCAATGTGCCACACCGTGCCATCAAAGGCTGCGTATTTCAGATTGCCGCTCGTGCGGTCGTAATAAGAGATGCGTGGGTTGCCAAACGAGTCGAGCGCCAGCGAGCAGCCCTCTCCCACGTTGTCGGCGTTATCCACCGTCTCCACCAGCCAGCCGGAAGCGCCCCGGCGGGCATATTTCAGCGAGCCATTCGTGCGGTCGTAATAGCAAACCTTTGGCGTGCCGTTTGCGTCGATCTTCAGCCGCACGCTCTCCCCCACGTCTCCCACGGTATCCACGATCTCGAAAGTGAAGTTGATGCCGTTTGAAGAAACGTATTTCACATCGCCCGCGCCCCCGGTATCCTTGCGATAGGCGATGCGGACGTTTCCGGTCGCCGGGTCGAGAGCCAGCGAATTATGGCGTCCGGCATCCCGATCTGTCTCCACCGGACTCTCGGTCCAATTGAACCCAGAGCGCCGCGTGTAGTAGAGGTCGTAATGCGGCTGGCCGATGTAGTGACTGATCACCGGGCTGTCAAAATTTCCTGGAGACGGGTCGATCGCCAAGGATGGCCCGATGCCGACGTAGGTGGAGCCGTTCTGTGTTTCCTTGGGGCGGTCGATGAGCCATGACGAGCCATTCCACTCCGCGTATTTCAAGTCGTATGCTCCGACTGCCAGATAGGCCACTCGCGGCTTGCCGGTGCTGTCAAAGGCAAGCGAAGGCTCCCAACCCGTCTGGTAGGCTTCCTCAATGGTCTCTTTCTGCCACGCCCCGGTGATGCGCTGGGCGTATTTGAGGGTTGTCGTCGAGCCTCCTGCGAAGTGCAAATAGGCCACGCACGGCTTGCCACCCGGATCGAGCACGAGCGAAGGGAACCAGCCGTTGTTAGTGCCGGTGTCCACAGTCTCGATGTTCCAATTCGCGTGAAGCGGCTGAATCGTAAGCGCTAGCGCGAGGCTGGTCGCAGGGAAGAGTAAGCGGAGCACAGTCATGCTAGGGCTGATAGGAATTTGCTTTTGGGGTGAAGGCTGTTGAAAGAGCCGGTGGCCGGACCGGAGGCGGGGAAAAGGGGGTTGCGGGGGAAAAGGGGGATTTGGGTAAAGCTGAAATGCTGAAAACTGAAACGCTGAAAGGAAGAATGCTCCGCTGGACGCCGAGATTTGGCGGTATCGGAAGGATTCACGGCGGTTTTCATTCCGCGCTAGCGTAGATCTCCAAGCCGCTTTGCCAAGTTTTTTCGGCATCGGTTGTTTTTCTTACCCGCCGGGCGGGTCAGGTGGATTCGAGAACCAGGATGCGGCCGTCGTCCAACTGGATTTCGGGTGCTTTCCATGTGGGACTTTGGTCGAATCCTTCCGGATCGGGATTATTTGAAGGATTCCGGGGACGGTTGAACCAGTCGAGGTCGGGTTCGTCGTCGGGGATCCATTCCTTGATCGCCTGCCAGGGTGGCTCGATGGGCTCCATGGTCTCGATGTCGAAGGGCGGCGGTGGCGGACGGGGGAGATGGATAATTCCCTCCCAGAGGCCGTGGAGGCGGAGGAAGAATTGGATTTCCTCGCGGCGGATGACTTTGCGGACCGGTTTCATGTTGCCCTTGCAGCAGGGGCACTGGAGCGGATCGCCGCCCCAAACCTGGAGGATGAGGTCGCGCCAGAGGGGGCGCATGTCGCGGGCGGATTGTTTGGGAGGTGCGGGGATGAGGAGGATTTGGGCAGGCGGCGGCTTTTCGGTCGGAGGCTCGGGTTTGGGCAGGCGGATGATGCGGTCGGGGATGAGCGAGGTTTGGCCGCGGGTTTTGTTGGAGTAGGTGCCGTAGTAGCGGACGGTTTGCTGCCCTTTGGGTGGCAGATGGAGCAAGGCGGCGGCAATGAAATCCGGAGCTTTGAAGATCTCGAAGTTACGCTTGGTGCTGTGATGGCGCTTGGAGCGGTAGATGACGGTCTTAGTGGCGGAGTTCCAGGTGATCTTCTGCAAGGAGAAGGGATGGCGCAGGAGGTATTGGGCGAGACGCCTGCGGCCGGCGTGATCGTCGGCAGCCACCAGGTCGTTGCGACCGTCGTGCACGTGGAAGCCGGAATGTTTCCAACCGAGCAGCTCATCGAGTTTGCGCGGGCTGATGAGTTTCTGCGCCCGCAGCAGGGCGAGGAAGTGGTGGCGGAAGAGTTCGGTCAGCGGGCCGATGTCGCCTTCCGGCAGGTAATGGAAACTGCCGTCCGGCGCGAACAGTCCGTCGGCCACCAGCACGTGGAGGTGGGGATGGAAGATGAGGTAGTCGCCGAAGGTGTGGACGGCGGCGATGGCGCCGATGCGGCCATCGGGCAGTTGCAGTTGCGCCCGGAAAGCAGCGATCAGGGTCTCCATGGCACAGTGGAAGAGGTGGGCGAGTAAGGTGCGGCGCTTGCGGAAGATGTCGCGCAGGACTTTGGGGATGGTGAAGACAAATTGGCGGTGGGGGACTTCGTGGCAGACGGCGGTGGCGATCCACTCGCTGGTGCTGCGCACACGCCGCTGGTGACAGGCGGGACAGAAGTGACGAGTCTTGCAGGTGAAGGCGAGCAGGCGCTCGTGTCCACAGTCGGGGCATTCGAGGCGCGTGAATCCGGAG
>VHCM01000024.1 GCA_016871685.1 Verrucomicrobiota bacterium | reverse complement strand
CGGTTCTGCAACACGCCCTCGTTCGGCAGCCCTTCGATGCCGAACAAGGCGAGTTCCGAATCCACCGACGCCTCGTCATGTCCGGCGACGGGATCGACCGGTTTGGGCGGAGCATTCGCCGGTGCCGGATCCTTGCCTGCCTGCGGCTTCGGTGTCGCGCGGATCCGCAACGGCACACCGCGCATCGACACGATCACCCGCATCCGGTTCTCCACCGGCTGCACCACGCCATTCGCGTCCCTGCCGCGTTTCCACCAACGCTGACGGTCGAATTCCGCACGCAGCGGACCCGCGATGCGATCCTCATATTCCTCGCGCGAAATGTCGGCCGATTTCGGCATCGCCAACCCCACCGCGTTGCTCCGCGCGATGCCGCGCAGTTCGCAATAGCGATCGGCCAACGACTTGGATCCCGGATCGGCATCGTTGTACAAGACCACCACTTGCGACGGCGCGATCGCCGCGCAAATCCCGGTCGTGGCGAACACCGCCAGCAACAGCCGAGAAATCCCCCGCATGGCCCCACCATGGCGGCGGCCACCCCGGCAGGCAAGCCCCCGCGCCCATCAAAGATCGATGCACAACCCGTCCCAAGCCACCTGCACCCCAGGCGGCAACTCCGACTCCAACGCCGCATGATCATTCTCGTGGCCGAGATGGGTGAGCCACGTCGCATCCGCCGACACGTCGTCGGCCGCCGCCAACGCCTCGCGGATCGTGAAATGCGTGGGATGCGGTGTCGGCCGCAGGGCGTCCACCACCAGCACGTCCGCCCGCCGCAGCAAGTCCATCGTCTCGCGCGGAATTCGCTTCACATCCGGCAGATAGGCCACCGATGCCGCACCGGCATGCTCAAACAAGAATCCGATCGTCTCCACCGCGGCATGCTCGACGGGCAACGGCGTGATCCGGAACGGGCCGACCTCGAACGCTCCGCGAATGATCCGCGGATCCGGCCGCACATATCCCTTGAACGTGTTGTCCCGCGAAAACGCCCAACCAAACATCGACTGCAGCACCTCCATGCACGACCCGGTGGCATGGACCGGCAGCGGCTCGTCGCGATGCCAACAAAACGCGCGCAGCTCGTCGAAGCCGACCACATGATCGAGGTGACAGTGCGTGTAGACGACCGCGTCGATCGCTCGCAGATCCTCGCGCAACGCCTGGGCACGCAGGTCCGGCCCCGAATCCACCAACACCGCCGCGCCGCCCGATCGCATCACGATCGACGAACGCATCCGCCGGTTGCGCGGATCATCCGACCGGCACACCGCGCATCCACAGCCGATCACCGGCACCCCGACCGAAGTGCCCGTGCCCAGAAACGTCAGCGAAACCCCGGCCACCCGCCCATCCTGCCGCGATCGGGCAGCACTGGCAATGCCGGTGCCCGTGGATCTGGTCTCTCGTTGGGTGCCGACCGCGGTTTTGTCACCCGCAACAAGCCGGAGTCCAGAAGCTTCATCAGCCTTGATTCCATCCAGAGATGCCGCGCGACAGGGAAATCTGGACAATCGTGGAAGCCTTGCGCGAGCGATTCCCTGTCCTCGGCGCGGATCGGTTGCCCCTTGACCTGATTTCCTTTGCCGAATTGGAGCTGAAGCTGGACCTGATTCCCGACGATGGAAGTTTGATCCAACCTCGAAGCCTGCGCCTGCTACCGGGAGTGCCCGCCCGGTTCAGGTTGGGCTGCCTCGCCGCCCTCCGCCTTCGACTGAGACCGAGTGGCGGATTGGTCCGTCCTTTGCTCCACACCGTCTGGTGAGGGCTCGATGAGGACAACGGCACCGTTCTGCCAAATCGCCAAACGCGAACCGAATCGGGCCGCCCTCACCCGAGCCGTCTCCGCAGCTCTGTTCATCGCGGCGAGTGCCACCTCGGCTTCAGTCCGGTTGTTCATGGGATTGCTCTAGTATGGATGGTCTCACGCCGCTATTATCGAACACGATCCATTGGTCTGCAAGTGGCCGGCAAAGGTTGCAAAAGTTCGTCCAGCATTTGTCGAATCGGCGGCAGATGTCCGCCTCCGGGACGTTGTGGCCTCCCTCCTTCACCCTCCCTCGCACTCGAGCCACGGCCAACTCCGGGGAGGGGATTTTGAGGTAGATGGTCACGATTCCGAGGCGGGGGTGTTCGATGTCGAGGATGAGGTACACCGAGAACGATGGATGTGGACGCAGGTGCTTCCGCGCTCGACACGACGGCGGGATCGGGTGAGATGGCACGGCCAGATTGCACCGGACCATGAGCACCTCTTCCTCCACCAACATTCCCACTGATGCTGTCGTCGCCGCCGAGCCACGCGGCGCACCGATGGTGCGGGCGGTGATCACCGGCATGCTCTTGGGCGGCGTGCTGTCGCTGTGCAACCTGTACACGGGGCTGAAGGTCGGCTGGGGAATGAATATCTCCATCACCGCCGCGCTGATGGGCTACGGGATTTGGAAATTGCTCGAGGCCGGCACCCGCGCACGCGGGTTTTCGATCCACGAAACCAACCTGAACCAGACCGCGGCATCGGCGGCGGCGGCGATCAGCTCCGCTGGACTGGTCGCGCCGATCCCGGCGCTGACGATGATCAATGGCCACACCTACACATGGATCGGCCTGGTGGCCTGGACCTTCGCGGTGTCGATGGTGGGCGTGGTGGTGGGCATCGGCTTGCGGCGGCAATTGATCGTGGTGGACCGCCTGCCATTCCCCGGCGGCATGGCCACGGCCGAGACGCTGCGCGAGATCTACGCAGAGGGAAAAGAGGCGGCGGCGCGACTGCGCATGCTGATCGGCGCGGCGCTCGTCGGCGCAGGCATCAAGGTCATCGAATACACCGCGGCATTGAAGCCGCTGGCATTGGGCGGATGGTGGTCGGCCAAACCGGGGGGCGCGCTGGCGAAAAGCGGCGTGGGCGGCATCTCGTCGGGCAACCTCGGATTCGCCCTCGAGCCCACCGTGATGATGTACGGCGTGGGCATGCTGATCGGTCCGCGCGTCGGCGTGTCGATGCTGATCGGTGCGGTGTTGTCATGGGGCGTGCTCGCGCCGATGGCGTTCGACGCCGGATGGATGCCGCCGGGCAAGGCGGATCCCGAGGCGAACTGGTTTGTCGCGGGTCTGCAATGGTTGTTGTGGCCGGGCGTGGCGATGATGGTCGCCTCGGCGCTCACCTCGTTCGCGTTTTCGTGGCGCTCGTTCGTCGCCGTGTTCCGCAGGGGCGGCGGCAAAGACGAGCCAGCAGCCGGTGACGATGGGTCGCTGACCCGGCGCGCGTTCATCGTGTCGCTGGTGGCGGTGACGGCATTCGCGGTGGTGCTGCAAGTGAGCATGTTCGACATCGCGGCATGGGCGGCGTTTCTCGGTGTGTTGATGACCTTCGTGCTCGCGCTGGTCGCGGCACGGGTCTCGGGCGAAACCAACATCACGCCGGTGGGCGCGATGGGCAAAGTGACCCAACTGGCGTTCGCGGTGCTCGCGCCCGGTCAGCCCGCGGCGAACCTGATGGCGGCCAACGTCACTGGCGGCGCGGCAAGCCAATGCGCCGACCTGATGCACGATCTCAAGACGGGTCACTTGATCGGCTCGAGGCCGCGCGCGCAGTTTGTTGCGCAGTCGTTCGGTGTGTTGGCCGGAGCGATGGCGGGTAGCGCGGGCTATCTGGTGCTCATCAAGGATCCGGTGAACCAGTTGCTCACGCCGGAGTGGCCGGCGCCGAGCGTGGCCGCGTGGAAAGCGGTGGCCGAGTTGTTTATGAAAGGACTCTCGGCGTTGCCGCCCGGCGCGGTGAACGCGATGGCGATCGCCGGTGCCGCGGGCATCCTGCTGGCGGTGTTGGAAAAAACCCTGCCTGCCGCGCTCCGGCGCTGGATGCCCAGCTCGACCAGTCTCGGCCTGGCGATGGTGATTCCCGCCTACAACGCGATCTCGATGTTTCTCGGCAGCATGGTGGCATGGCTACTCGGCCGCTGGGTGCCCGACTGGAGCACACGCTTCGTGCTGATCCTCGCCTCGGGCCTCATCGCCGGCGAAAGCCTCTCGGGCGTCGTGCTCTCGGTGATGAAGATCCTCGGAGTGGGATAAGGGAAATCACCGCCCCGAGGGGGGATAAAAACTGAAACGCTGAAACGCTGAAAGTCCTGGATGGGACGATTCCATGGTTTGGTTCGTGGCGGAAGAAAAACCCAAGCAGGAACCACTGATTGCACAGATTTAACTGATGGAAAAATCCACAAAGAGCAAAGCACTTGGATCGCATCACCTCTTCAACATCAGTGTTCTCAGTGCAATCTGTGGTTTCATTCCGCGTTATCGTTTACCACCCCGCGTGGGGAATAAAAACTGAAATGCTGAGATGCTGAAACGCTGAAATCCCCGGGAGAGACGATTTCAAGGAGGATGGGTGTCTACTCCTCTTCCCTAATAACCAATAACCGATAACCGATCACTCATATCCCTTCCCCCATACCCCGTGAAACTGAACACTTGAAACTTTTCTTCAATACTTCACTCCGCAGCCGTACGGCTTGTTCTTCGCATCGGCGACTTCCTTGTCGGCGATCAGCGCGTCGAGAGCGTTGGCAAAAAGCGGCACGGCGGATGCGATGTCCTTCGCGTCGGTGCTCGCCTTCGAATCAATCGCTCCATCATAGGCGAGCTTGCCATCCTTGCCGATGATGAAGAGATGGGGGGTCACCTTGGCACCATACGCTTTGCCCACCGTGCCGTCGGCATCGACCAACAAGTGCGCCGCCTTGCTGCCTTCAGTGGCAGCGCGTGTTTCCAGATCGGCGGCGGCGAGATGACCCTGCTTGCCCTCGGCCGATGAATTCACGCTGATCCAGACGACCTCCTTGGCGGCGGCGCTTTGCTGGAGTTTCGGCAAGTTGCCGCTGGCGTAGTGTTTTTTGACGAACGGGCAATCGAAGTTGATCCATTCGAGGACGACCACCTTGCCTTTGAGCGCAGCGAGGTCGATGGACATGCCCTTGGTGTCCTTGGCGGAAATCGCCGGGGCGGGTTGGCCGATTTCGGCGGCATGCAAAATGGCGAAAGTGGCGGCAACAGCGGCGAAACGGAGGATGGATTTCATGGGGGTGGGTTCGTTGGGTTGGGGGATCTGGTCACTTTGCCGAGGATGCCCCGTTTGTCGAATTGCTTTTTTCGGGGGGCGGCGGTGCCTGCCAGCCCACCTGCCAGGGACGGGGCCGCCCCGCGATCACCAACGTGCACTCGCGCAAGGGCGGCGCGAAATAATCGCACAGCGGCACCCGGGCCGACCAGCGGCCGTCCTTGCCGGAAAAGCGGATCTCGGTCGAGGGATCGATCAACTTGGGAGTCAGTGAAAACACCGCGGCACCCGCGGGATCGAGCGCCGGATCCGCCGTGGTCAGCGTGAGCCGCAACGCGTCCTCTCCCTCCATCACCACCTCGAGAGCCACCCCCTTCGCGGGCGACGGAATGGTTCGCCGCGCGGCATCGATTTGCGCGGCTTCCGGCGTGGCAGAGGGCTCGCCCGCAGTGAGCACCAACGGCAGCAACCGCTCGCCGGGCACGCACCCGGCATCGCTACAGGCCAGCCAAGTCACATTCGCTTCCAGCCGCGCCTCGCCAGTGAACCCGCGCGGCGCGGTGAGCCGCACGGGAAAACACACCACGCCCGAATAACCAAAGCCGGTGAGGCCGGCGCTGACAAATCGCTCGGGCACCGGATGACCCACGGGTTCCGCCGACCAACCGTCGGGCAAGGTCCAACTGAATTCAACGGGCAGCCCCGCCTCACCCGGATGGAGCCAGTACGTGTGCCAACCGGGGTCGATCGTCATCCGCACCGCGGTGTCCACCGATCCGCCGGGCGGGCAACTGCGCGACGCGCTGATCCAGCGAAGCTCCGCATGACCGGGCAGCGGCGTGCGGGCGTGCAGCGCGGCGGAAAACGCCAGCGAAAGCACCGTGGAAAACGCGAGACAGCGGAGCATGGCTTCGGGCACGATACCCGGGAGCGCCGCGGCATCAAGCGGACTTCGGCACGTCGATCGCGCGCCAACTGATTTCAGGCGCATCCTTCCACAACGCCTCGAGCCCGTAGAACCCGCGCAACTCGGGATCCATCACGTGCACCATCACGTCGATGTAGTCGAGCACCACCCAGCGGGTGTCCGCCCGGCCCTCGCTGTGCACCGGGCGCACGCCGTACGCCTCGCCGACCTTGCCCGAAACATCGCGTAGGATCGCGCGCAACTGCGGCATCGATGTGCCGGTGCAAACGACCAGGTAGTCGGTGATGCTCGACACCTTGCGCACGTCGAGGATGCGGATGTCCTCCGCCTTGAGTTCGTCGGCCGCTTTCGCGCAAGCCACGGCCAGTTCGAGTCCCTTGATCGCCATGCGGTCGTTGTCATCCCATTCTAGCCCATCCCGGCCGCGACACCAACCGAAAATGCACGCTCCGGCCTTGCGCGGACCAAGGGCCGCCGCTACACCACCGCCACCATGGCCGCGATCAACTCGAATTTCCTCAAACTCAAGGCAGGTTATCTCTTTCCAGAAATCGCCCGCCGCGTGAAGGCCTACGGCGAGGCCCACCCGGAACTGGCCGGACGCGTCATCCGCTGCGGCATCGGCGACGTCACCGAGCCGCTGCCGCCCGCCGTGGTGCGCGCGATGCACGAGGCGGTCGATGAGTTGGCTGGTCGCGACACGTTCAAAGGCTACGGGCCTGAGCAGGGATACGAGTTCCTGCGGGAGGCGATCGTCGAACACATGTACCCCGGACTGGAGGTGTCCGCCGACGAAGTCTTCGTTTCCGACGGATCGAAATGCGACACCGGCAACATCCTCGACATCTTCGGCAAGGGCAACGTCATCGCGATCACCGACCCGGTGTACCCGGTGTACGTCGATACCAACGTGATGGCCGGCAACACCGGCGAGGCCGACGCGAACGGCGCTTATGCCGGACTGCTCTACCTGCCCTGCACGGCGGAAAACGGATTCGTCGCCGAAGTGCCCGATCAGCGCGCCGACTTGATCTACCTGTGTTTTCCGAACAACCCGACCGGCGCGGTGGCCACCCGCGCGCAACTCGAGGCGTGGGTGCGCTACGCGAAACAACACGACGCGGTGATCCTCTTCGACGCCGCCTACGAGGCCTACGTCCGCGACCCGTCCGTGCCACGGTCAATTTTCGAAATCGATGGCGCGCGCGACTGCGCGATCGAGTTCCGCTCGTTCTCGAAGAACGGCGGGTTCACCGGCGTGCGCTGCGCGTTCGTGGTGATCCCGAAGGGCGTGACCGGCATGGCGGAGGATGGCAGCCGCGTGGCGCTTCACGCGCTGTGGAGCCGACGCCACAGCACCAAGTTCAACGGCGCGAGCTACCCGGTGCAGAAAGGAGCCGCGGCGTTGTTCACGGAGGAAGGAAAAGCACAAGTCGCCGCACTCATCGACCACTACATGGGCAACGCCGCGCTGCTGCGCGAGGCCGCGAAAGCCGCCGGGCTGCCCGTCTTCGGCGGTGAAAACGCACCCTACGTCTGGGTCGGCTGCCCCGAGGGACTCGATTCCTGGGGGATGTTCGACAAGATGCTCGGCGAAGCTCAGGTGGTCATCACGCCCGGATCGGGATTCGGCTCGGCCGGCGAAGGCTGGTTCCGCATTTCGGCCTTCAACTCGCGCGCCAACGTCGAGGAGGTGTGCCGCCGCCTCAAGGCGCTCTTCGAAGCGTGACGCGCGACAAGGCGGCCGATCAAGGCGATTGCGGCGCTGCGGGGACCGACCCCGATGATGCGGATCGCGCTTGTTTGGCCCGTACCTTGCGCGCTTTTCGGAGTTCCAGAGTGAGCCAGACCATCGTCAGCAACGAGACGGCCAGCCAGAAATGGAAGGCTCGCGGCACGGCGCGGGCGAGACCCGCGGGCAGTTCGCTCAAGGAAAGCTGCGAGGCCGGAGCATAGAACGGCAGGCTCGCCGGCGAGATGCCGATCAACCACGCGGCCACGGGCTGCAGGCGGTCGTCGATGGCGGAGATCACCGCGCCGACCATCAACGGCAGCGCACCGACAAACATCGCGGCAAGCCCGAGAACGCGCGCGCCTTTGATTTCGAGCAACGATTGAAACACCACGCCGGAGGAAAGCATCACGGCAGTGAAGACGCCGAGGACTCCGGGATGCACGACGTGTCCGGGGAACCAGCGGGATTCCACCAATCCGCACGTGAAGAGGTACCATCCGACGGCACCAGCCACCGCCATCGTCATCACACACCAGAACGACGTGGTGGCCTCGGAGGAAAGCCCGGCACGCTCGCGGCCCTGCTTGAAGGCGCGCCGCCAACCGCGGATCTGACGGTCGGCGGTCGGCGTGACGATCAGCGCGAGGACGAACATCAGCAACAGCGATGCAAGGCCGTAGATGCCCGACATCAAGACGGCCTCGCCGGCTTGCGGCTGCCAGTCGGGCGTCGCGATGCCGTACCGCCTCAGCCCGCGCGACGGAAACAGATCGCCGGAATCGATGAGCGGCAGCGCATTGCCGAGCAGCAGCGTCTGGATCCAGAGGCAGAAGACAGTGGCCGGGCGCTTGGCGAGCAGGTGGGAGTCGGCGCGCCGCCACTTGCGGTGCAACATCATCGCAAAAACCAGGATCAACCCGATCTGCGAGAAGGCGGTGAAAACCGATTCGGAAAAACCAAGCCCGAAGAACTTCACCGTCGGATCAAGCCCCTGCAGTGTCTTGACCACACTGCGGGCGGTGGTGGGCAGCAGACCGGGAAGCACCTCGTCGAACACCGGACGAATCGTGAGGTAGCGGAAGAAGACCAGACCGAATTTCGCAAGTTGCGGAACGACGGTGTAGAGACTGAACACCAGCCCGATCGAGATCAGAAACGCCCAGCGTCGGTTCCTGACGACGGTGCCGGTGAGTAAGCCGGTGAAGTGGTAGAGGATCGTCGAGGAAATCATCACGGCGTAGAGCGGCAGCCAGGTGCCGACCGCCACGCCGCCACGCCAGAACGCCCAGACGACGAATGGCATGGTGGCGAGCACCATCACGGTTTCCCGCACGGGCAGGCCGAACAGATAACCGAGGACTTTCGCCATCGGCGTCATCGGCAGCAGCCGCTGGTAGTCGATCACACGCTCGTCGTGCTCGGTGGTCATCCCGCCGGACACCTGCGCAGTGCCGAGGATGAAGAGAATGAATCCCTGCAACACCAGCAGCGGGATGATCGCGGTGCGCGCCGCGTCGGCGGGAGTCATCCCGCTGCGCGTGGCGAGCGGCACCGCCATCGCGACGATGAAGCCGGAAATCATCAGCACGATCAGCAGCGACACGCCGAGGGCCTGCGGCCGCAGCCGCGAACGACAAAAGCGCAGGAACAACGGATTGCTCCAGATCTTCCACGCCGGATGGAGCCTCGGCAACGTCGGGTGAGGGCCGGAGTTCATGAGCCGCGGTTGTGTTGGGCGACCTCGACGAGGATTTCCTCAAAAGACGATCGCTTCTCCTCGAAAGCACGCATCCGCACGCCGCACCGCACCAGCCCGTCCATCAAATCCGCCTGGGCATCGTCGTCTCCATCGAACTCAAAGACCAATGACGCGCCGGATTCGCGCAGGTCATGGACCCCCGGTCGCGTCGCAAGCCACTCGCAGGCCTCGCGCCGCCGCTCCAACACGATGATCGTGATGCCGCGCCGCGTGTTGCCGAGCTGATGCCGCACCTCGTCCGCCGTGCCCGCGGCAAGGAGGCACCCGCGGTTCATCACGCAGAGCGAGGTGCACATCTCGGCCAACTCGCCGAGGATGTGCGAGCTGACGAATACGGTGGCACCATCGGCCGCAAGCCGGCGCAGCGCGTGACGCAGATCGCGGCGGGCAAGCGGATCCAACCCGCTGGCGGGCTCGTCGAGCACCAACACCCGCGGCCGGTGCAGCAGGGTTTTCGCCAGCACCACACGCTGCATCTGACCGCGCGAAAGCTCTTTGCACCATTGATTGCGCTGACCCATCAGGTCCACCTCGCCAAGACACTGGTCGATGCGTTCGCGGCGTTGGACGCGCGATCCCAACCCGTAGGCCGATGCATGGAAATCGAGAAACTCCCACACCTTGAGGTCCGAGGGCAACGGCGCGAGGTCGGGCATGTAGCCGATGATCCTGCGGGCGGCTTCGTGATCCTCGAGCACATCCACACCATCGAGCATCACCTCGCCGTACGTCGGCTCCATCAAGGTGGTGATCACTCGGAACGTGCTGGTTTTTCCCGCTCCGTTCGGGCCGACCAAGCCAAACACCTCTCCCGCAGCGACGGATAGGCTCAGGTCGTCCACCGCGATGAAGTCCCCGTAATCCACACGGAGCGAGCGAATCTCGATGGCGGGCGGACGGGACATCAAAAATCCTCCATCTCGATCGGATCCCAGTCGTCGGGCAACGTCAGGCCGATCGCGCGCAGATCTTCCTCCGCCGCCTCGCGGCGTTGCTGCCGCTCCTGTTCGTACAGCGCAAGCTGGTCGGGCCGCAGCACCGCGGCGATCGCCTGCTGCGCGTTCCCCGGCGCGCCGGCATCGATTTCGCCGACACCCCCTTCCATCCGCATCGACGGATGATAGTCGCGCGATTGGCGCGCCATGATGCCGAACACCTGATCGCGCTGACGATCGTCGAGCGTGACGATCTCATGGAGCCGCTCCGTCCGGACGTCGGCCTCCTGCTGCACGCGTTGGATCCGCTCCTCCATGCGCGCGGACTGGAAACGCGCAAGGGATTCACCGGTCAGGATGCCCGACATGAACTCGTCGATCCCGTCGTCGGCGCGGACGTCGCGCGCGGCCTTCATCAGATCCTGCACACGCGTGCCCTCGCCGGTCACCAGACGGGTCCATGCGCGCGCGTTTTGCTCCGCCTTGGCGTCGAACCACTTCCGCAACGCCTCTTGCTGCGACGGGTTGAGTCCATAGCTGCGCGCGAATTCACCACTCATCCGCTCGATGCTCCGCTGTTGTTCGCGGTAGCGCATGCGCTCCAACAACGGGGCAAGATCGCGCATGAAGGGCTGTGTGAGCCGGAAGACCTCGTCGGGCGTCACGGGACGGCCGGATTCAAGCCGATCGCGGATGTCGCCCAGATGGTCGCGCGTGGTCCGCAGCGACTTGCGTCGACCCAGCGCATCGGTGTCCTCGAACGCGGCCACCTGGTTTTGGGCTTTCTTCAACTCGACCTCGAGCGCGGCCGCCCGCGCCTCGGCCGATCCCTCGGGGCCGATCAAACTCTCTTGAAACAGGAACACACCGGATCCACCCAAAGCCAGGCCAAGAACCATCGGCAACACGAAGCGGAGGCGGGCGGACAGCGACATGATGGAGAAAACAGGCGTGAACGCATTCACATCCTGCCGCGAAGCCTGACAGGCCAATCGCCATTTGGCGAGTTTCCGATGAGCTCTGAAAAACCCTGAATTTTAGTAATTTTATTGAAATCCAAGGACTGACCCAAATGGTGCCGCCCCGGCCCTGCGTGGCGAAGGCAAAGACCCTGCCATCGACCGGAGACCCGAAGAATCAACCGAAGCGCCAGCTTGCGTTCAGGGTCAACTGTTGCTCGTTGAGCCACCACCCAAGCGCAGTGCCCGGCTCATGCGCCCCGTTTGGCGCGATCTCATCCTGCAGGTCTGGGGTGGGGATCCCCTGCAATGCCCTTGCTGCAAGGGCACGATGGAAGTTGTCCGCTGTGTGATCCGCCCCGAAGAGATGGAATTCCACCTGCGCCTACACGGCCTGTGGGAAGGCGTGGTCCGTCTGCCCCGACCACCACCCCCGCCATTCGACATCGAGACGATGCGTCGCATCGAGCCCCCGTGGCAGGCCATCAAGGAGTGGATCCCCGATGACGAGCCGGATCTCGACTGGTTCCATCGCACCAAGGCCACCCAAAACCGGGATCTAGAGGATCAGGATCAGCGTTCGGGCTGGGTGCCCGCGGAGCAAGTGCTCGATGACGAGCGCATCCTGTTGTTGGACCCCGATTGAGGCGGCGCGGCAACGCGGAGACGACTCCCTGCAGGCGGCAGAGCCGCAAGCAGGGCGGGGGAGTATTGCCTCAGGCGAGCGCCGAACCCCGAACTTCAAACGTCCAAGTGGAGGTTGCAAGGCCACCCCGGCCTCCCCGTCCTTCAAATTTCGATGTTCGACGTTCGATGTTCAGCGTTCGCCTCCCCTTTTCCCCCGCAGCCCTTTTCCCCTTCCCAGACCGGCTCCCCAGGGTATTCTCCGCCCTGGGTGAAAAAGCAAATTCCTAGCATTCCCACGCCATCGTGATCATGGCCAACGGGCTTCCCAACAGCATGTGGTGTGACAGCAAGGACGGTACAAGTCCGGTGGAATCCATGATCATCGGGGAGCTGATTCCGCATGTGGACCGAACTTTCCGCACCATCGCCTCGCGGGCGGGGCGCATCGTCGAAGGTTTCAGCATGGGCGGCCAAGGCGCCGGCCGCTTCGGGTTGAAGTATGCCGATCTCTTCCGGGCTTGCTCGTTGCTCGGGGCGGGGCCCTTGCAAGAGCCCGATTTTCTCGAAGACGATCCCAACCTGGCACCGATCGCGTCGCGCCAGCAGCTTTTTGCCGCCGTCTACAGCAGTGACAATAATTACTACCTCGCGCAGCATCCGCGGACGTGGGCGACAGCCCGCGCGGGACAACTCCCGCCCGACCACCGCATCCGCATCAAGGTGGGAGCCGCGGACAGCCTGCGGGACAACAACCGCAAACTGCGCGACCACCTCGTGTCACTGGGCATCGCCCACGACTACCTCGAATTGCCCGGCGTGGGACACAGCGCAATGCAGACCCTCTCCGGGGGGACCAACCAATGGCAATTCTACCAGGACACCCTCGGCGCGACCGAATAGCGCGGCATGTCTCTTGATGAACACTGCACGGACCAAATTGCTTGCCGGACTCTTCCTGTCCGCGGCCGTCGCGGTCCACGCGCAGTCCCTTCCCGAACTGCCCGGTCTGACCATCACCGGCAAAACCTTCAGCTACGATGCGGGTGACGGCGTGGTCACGGGCATCATTCGCATTCCTTCCGGCAGCGGACCGTTTCCGGCGGTGTTGATCAGCCACGGCAAAGGCGGCTCGGCGTCGAACTTCTCCGATCAACAGGCCGAGGCTTTGGTGAACTGGGGCTTTGTCTGCATCGGGCCGTCCTACACCCACGAAGGATCCAACGTGAATCCGAGCAACAACGAGGGTTATTGCCCCGAGAACAGCCGGCGGGCGCGGCGCAGCATCGAGATCCTCGCTGCGACTCCGGGGGTGGACATGACGCGGCTGGCGGTGTTCGGGCACAGCCAAGGGGCGTTTCTCACCGCCGGATTGGCGGGCGAAATTCCCGCGCAGGTCAAAGCAGCGTGCATCAGCGCGGGCGGCACCTCGGGCACGACAAACACGTCGTTTGCCTCGCCGGCGACCCAGGAGGTGCAGGGCATCACCGCGCCGTTCCTCATGTTTCACGGCACTGCGGACACGACCGTGGTGCCCGCGCAGTCGCTGAATCTGCAAAACATCCTCACCGGAAACTCCGTGCCGGGCAAGCGGCTGCTCTACCAGGGGATCGATCACGACATCGTGAACACCAACGTGAAGCGAGCGGACATGCACGCGATCATGCGCGCCTGGTTCACGCAGCATGGCGTGCTCGCCTTTGCCGGCAATACCGCGCCCGGAATCAGTGCCGCGGGAGCGGTGACAGTGACCAACGGAAGCGCGTCCGCGCCCATTCCAGTCACCCTGGCCGACACGGAAACCGTCGCCTCCTCGCTCGCCCTCAGCGCCTTCACCACCGACGACGCGCGCCTGCCGAACAGCGCGATCGCCCTAGGCGGCAGCGGCGCGAACCGCACGATGACGCTCACGCCGCCCGCCGGACAAACCGGCACCGTGGAAGTTGCGCTGGTGGTTCACGACGGACAACTCAGTGCGGTGACTTACCTGCAGGTGACGATCGGGAATCCGCCTGCGCCGATCACGAATTTCCGCCCCGAGGTCTCCTCTATCGCCGATCAACGGGCCACGCCGGGCACCGCGGTGAACGACATCTCCTTCACGGTGGGCGATGTCGATACCACCGCTGCATCGCTCACGGTGACCGCTGCCTCTTCCAACACAACCCTGCTGCCGTTGAGCGGCATCACCTTCGGCGGCAGCGGCACGAATCGCACCGTGTCGCTCGCCCCCGCACCGGGCCAGAGCGGGGTGAGCACCATCACGCTCACCGTGAGCGACGGCACGAAATCCTGCGCCACCGCCTTCACCCTCACCGCGGCGAACGCGGTCGGCGGCAATACCGCGCCGACCATCTCCCGCATCGCAGGCGAGGTCATCGGCGCCGACACGGCCTTCGGCCCCGCGCTCTTTGTCACCAAGGACGCCGAGCAGGCGGAGAACACGCTCACGGTCACCTCCGCGTCATCCAACCCCGCGTTGGTGCCCGTGGCGAACATCGCACTCGCCGGCACGACCTACGGCCGAACGGTCACCGTCACCCCGGCACCGGGTCAAAGCGGACGCGTCACCATCACGCTGACCGTTTCCGACGGCACGAACAGTTCGAGCTGTGCCTTCGTGCTCGATGTGGTCGGCGGCGATACGCCGCCCGCCATCAGTGCCTTGCCCGGCGTGGTCAATGTGGCGTCGGGCGTCACGCCGATGCCGGTGAACTTTACCATTGCGGATGCGGAGTCCGCTCTTGGCGATCTGCGCCTCACGGCCATATCTTCCAATCCCGCGCTGCTGCCGAACGCGAACATCAGTTTCGGAGGCAGCGGCGCGAACCGGACTCTCACGCTCGCGCCCGCGAGCGGCCAGACTGGTGCGGCGACCGTGTTGCTGCTGCTGCGCGATGCCGACTTCACACGGCGCGCGGAGCTGCTCTATCTCGTCACCGACAGCACGGCGCCCGCGGCGCAGTTCAGCCGGCCGCGCGGCCTCTTTGTGCTCGATGGCGGCGGCGCGACGAATTACACGACCACCTTCGGCAAGGCGATTTCCCTGCGCGACGCCAACATCCGCAGCCACAGCTTCGTCGACGGCTTCACGCTCCGTGTCGCGTGGAACGATGTGGAGAGCGGCACCACCCCCGGCGTGTATGACTTTTTCATCATCCAGAACGCGCTCAGCAAACTGCCCGCAGGCCAGAAGCTCTCGCTCATCATCGTGCCAAGCGAGCCGGACTACATCGCCGCGGCCGCTGGTGTCGAGACATGGAACGACGACGGCGTCGCCCGCGCCACACCGTGGGATCCGTATCTGCAGCAGCGTCGTCGCGCCTTGCTCGCCGCGATGGGCGGCGTGGTCACAGACGGCATCGCGCTGCGGAATGATCCCCGCCTGGATCTGCTCGATCCGTATCTGCCGGGCGGCTTCACCGGGATCCGCGATCCGAATTCCAACCAGCTGCGCAACATCACCGGCTACACGCGCCAGAAGATGCTGCAGGCCGTGCAGACCGAGTTGCGTGCCCTCCAGGACGAGTTCCCCGGCAAGTTCGTGCAGATCGGCTTCTGGCCCGTCACGGACAACGAAAACGCCGGCTACGGCGGGGTCGATGCCGCGGAGTGGATCCGGCAGCAACTGCTCGCGGAGTTCAACGGCCGCATCCGCCCGCGCGTCGGTTTCTTCATGGAAAACCTCGCCGCCAAGCGCAACGGGCCCGATGTCGAGAACTACAGCGCCACTCCCGTCACGAGCTTTGCCAGCGCGCTGTTCAACTCGCGTGATGCCACATGGAACGGGTTCCAGATGCTCGGCAGTTGGACGCGGCCCTTCAACGACAACCATGTGACCAACACAACCTACGGAACGCCCAACGACGCCATCGAATTCGCCTTCAACACCTATCGAGCCGAGTATCATGAGGTTTACGTCGGCGACATCGACAACCCAACTTTCCAGCCCGCGCTGCAACGCTGGCACGATTTCTACGCCACCGCCGCCACGACCAGTGCGCGCAGCGACGAAGACGGGGACGGCCTCCCGCTCGCCTGGGAGCAGCAGTTCGGTCTCAGTGCGACCCTCGCGAACAACCCCAATGATGACAGCGACCACGACGGCCTTCCGCTTCTGCTCGAATACGCCTTCAACCAATCGCCAATCGTTGCGGGCACCGCTGGCCATCCCACCATCACCACCGCCGTCAATCCCGGCGACGGCCTCACCTATCTCCACTACCACTACCTTCGCCGCACCGATGCGCCTCATCTCACCTACTTTGTCGAAGTGAGCGACAATCTCACCACATGGCCAAGTGGCACTGGATTCACGCAAGAGGTCAGCGCCACACCGACCCACGATGGCGTGACGCAACTCGTCACCGTGCGCATCCTCCCGGCGATCACAGCGACGAACCCGCGCCAGTTTGCGAGGGCACGCGCGACTGCCAACTGAGACACCCAAGGCATGAAACACGCAGCTGCTTTCACTTCTTCCTTTGCATGTCGGCCGGCGATAGCCATCGCCACGGCGTATCCTGAATCATGAAATCCACCATCAACCCCCTTTTCCCCTTCCCAGACCGGCTCCCCAGGGTATTCTCCGCCCTAGGTGAAAAAGCAAATTCCTAGCATTTTCGCAACCGAGATCGGGTCCCTTGCATCTCTCTCAAGACTCTCGAACAGAGATGAATCCCGGTCAGTCACAGTCCACGGCCTACAGATGAGTAGGTCTTTTAGAGCCGAGTGGATGGGGTGGCTGCGCTATGGGAGTTCGATGCGCACGAAGTAGCGGGCCGGTTCCCCGGTGACATCGATCAGGGCCCGGTAAGTGCCGGAGGCCGCAGGGGTCTCAGTGATGGTGCTGGCGGCCGTCTTGTTAAAGGGGAAGCTTGTAAGTGTCGTGGAACCCTTCACCTGCCAAGTAGCGGGGAGGGTGTTCGGCGGACCCAAGAAGTCGACCGTCAAAGTGTTTCCGCTGCGGCTGACCGCAAGAATCCGCAGGTCGAAAATGGTAGGCACGGCGGTAGTGAAGGTCTGGTTGGCACCCAGCGTGGTGCCGTTCGCACTCGTGCCGACGACGCGGTAGTTATAAGTCGTCCCTGCGACCAAGCCGGAGAGCATGGCGCTCACCGCAGTATTCGTGCTGCCGGTGACGGGTGATGGAGTGGCGGCGGTGCTGCTGCCGTAGGCAAGTGTCTCGCCATACTGGATGGTAACGGTGGTGCTTGCACCCATGGCATTTACGGTGCCGGCGATGTTGGCCGTGTTGGTGGTGATGGAGGAAGCGGAGCCGGAGGTCACCACAGGCGGGGGGGTGATCTGGTTGATGCCAAGGGTTGGGGCGGCGAGGGAGTAGTCGGTGGAGATATTCCCGGCGAGGCCGAGTCCCAGCTGGATCGAGCGCCCGGCGGTAATGTCGTCGGAGGTGACGGCGACGAAGGTGTTGCTGCCCCAAATCCCCTTAGAGACTGCAACGCCTGAGCGGGAAGCGCCAGATGCACCCCAGGTCACGTAGTCGACCATGGCGGTGGAAGAGCCAAAGTTGTTCGTTGTGTAGAGGCCGAGTTCGCCCTGAAGGGCGGTGATGAAGCTGCTGCTGAGCTGAAACGTCAGGATGCCTCCTGCAGGAAGGGTCAGCGTCGTCGCGGTCGATTGAGCCGTGACGATCTGGGCGGTCGCGAGCCCAACGTAAGCGGGGGATCCTTTCCAGCGGTTGCACCACTGGTAACCGGTCATGTTCACCGAAGTGGTGCCGGTGTTGACGATTTCGACCTTGTTGGCGACGAGGTCGATCTCGCTGATCACGAGGTTGGCCTTGGCGACGGTCACGCTGGCTACTGTGGTGGTGATGAGTATTCTTAGGGCTTTCACAGGACGGTGGTTGTTGGGTTTCCGGATCATGAACCTGAGGAGGATGGACGGTGCGGGCCGCGTGACAAGGTGGAAATGTGCCGACGGCATCATGCTGGGCATCGGCAAGGACCGCGGACGGTGGCGAGAACAGGCTGGTCGCCCGCGCCTTGCTCTGGTTGCATGGCGGTCCGCATGAGATCGCCCCGCTTCTCAGGACTGCTGTTCGCGCTGCCCTTGGCAGGCGTGTTGCCTTGCGGGGCGGTGCCGAGCGTGGCGAGGCAGTGGAACGAGGAGAACCTGGCGGCGATCCGCATCGACGTGCCGCATCCGCCGGTGCACGCGCGGAATCTTTTCCATGTGGCCACGGGAATGTATGACGCTTGGGCGGCTTACGACGCGGTGGCGATCGGCTACCTTCACCACGAGCGGGCGACCGCGCCGGATCCGGAGGCCGCAAGGCGCGAGGCGATCAGCTACGCGGCCTATCGGATCCTGCGGGCACAATTCGCCAATTCGGTGAACAAGGACATCACGCTCCCCGCGCTGGACGCGCGGCTGGCGGCACTGGGTTATGACAAGGACGTGGTGACGACGGCGGGCGGCAGTCCGGCGGCGCTCGGCAACCGCATCGCCGCATCGATCCTTGCCTGGGGACTTGCGGATGGATCCGGCGAGGCGGCGGGATATCAGGATCCGGCCTACGTGAACAACCAGCCGGTCTTCGAATTGATCGAGAACGGCGTGCCACTTGGCGGTTACCCGGCCGGGGCCGATCCGGACCGCTGGCATCCGCTGACTTTCGATGAGGGCTTCGCGCAAAACGGGGTGGGGCCCATTTTCCTGCAGCCTTTCGTTGGCGTGACTTGGTTGCAGACTCGGTCGTTCAGCCTTCGCCGCGCGGATCCGGCTCAGCCATGGATCGATCCCGGCGGACCTCCGAAGCTGCGCGGCGGGCAAGCGGCGGCCTATCGTGCGGAAGCGCTCGATGTGTTGGAAAAGAGCCGCGGGCTGGGATCAATGGAGTTGATCGACATTTCGCCAGCCACGCAGGGGAATCATCCGTTGGGCACGGAGTCGGGCAGCGGTCACCCGTTGAATCCCGCGACCGGCCAGCCCTATGCGTCGGAGTGGGTGCCAAGGGGTGACTACGTCCGGGTGTTGGCGGAGTACTGGGCGGATGGCCCGGATTCCGAGACGCCTCCCGGGCATTGGCACAAGATCGCCAACCAGGTGAGCGACGCGCTGGCGGTGAAGCGGATTGGCGGCAGCGGGCCGGTGGTGAGCGATCTGGAGTGGGATGTGAAACTTTACTTCGCGCTGGCTGGCGCGACGCACGATGCGGCCTGCGCGGCGTGGTCTTTGAAGCGGAAGTATGATTCGCCGCGGCCGATCTCGATGATCCGTTTCATGGCGTTGCAGGGGCAGTGCACGGACCCGGGGCTGCCGGGCTATCATGCGGAAGGCCTACCGCTGGTGCCGGGGCTGGTGGACGTGGTCACGGCGGCTTCGCTATTGCCCGGCGGGGTGCATCACGGGAGCGGCTTCTCCATCGGTGAGGTGGTGGTTTTCACGTGGCCTGGCCGACCCGCGGACCCGACGGTGCAGCGCAGCCTGCCGCGCTGGATCCGCGGAACGGATTGGTTCCCGTATCAGGACCGGACTTTTGTTTCACCGGCGTTTCCGGGTTACATGTCGGGTCACAGCACCTTCAGCCGTGCGGCGGCGGAAGTGTTGGCTGCGATGACGGGCAGTCCGTATTTTCCCGGCGGCAGCTGTGGTTTCACCGCACCGGCAGGCGGCTATCTGGACTTCGAGTTCGGGCCGTCGGTGACAGTGAACCTTCAATGGGCGACGTATTTCGATGCTGCCGACGAAGCGGGAATGTCGCGCCGTTGGGGCGGGATTCATCCGCGAGTGGACGACCTGCCGGCGCGGTTGATCGGCTCACAATGCGGGCAGCAGGTGTGGGCGCTGGCTCCGAAGTACTGGAATGGTAGTATTACCGGTGACGCGATGTTTCCGGAGATTGCCCGGCCCGATGCCACGACAGCGGTGCTGGCTTGGGATGCGGTGCCGGGACTGTGGTACGAAGTCGAAAGCGGGACCACCCTTGGCGACTGGGCAAGAGTCCACGGGCCGGTGCAGGCCACGGATTCGCGGATGAGCTGGAGCGATGCCGGAGCGACAGGACCGAGCAGGTTCTATCGAATCGTGCAAACGACCGGCCCGTGAATCCGCCCGCGCTCATCATAGCGGAGCGGGCGATCTAACATCTTCACTGTGGATTCCAGTTTGATCTTGGTGCTGGTGGCTGGTGGCTGGGGTCAGTCCTTGGTTTTTAGTGCTTTTTCAGTTACCGGGCGGTTTTGGGGTTTTTGCCTAACATAAAAAAGGTTCCCATATCATCGATTGCATGATGTCATGTCGACAATGATCCTGTCTTCCTGGTGGTGTTCAGGCATGACAGGAGACATCCAAATTTCGATACCAAGCGGGAGATCGAACCAAAATGAAACCCTGACGATGGTAAAAAAAGCCCGCCGCTCCCGGACGGAAACGGCGGGCCATCGGAGGGAGCGGGTGATCTCAGCGACGCTTCTTCGCCGCCTTCGCACGCTTCGCGGGCTTGGATGACGGCTTGATCTTGCGTTCTTCCTCGATCGCGGCTTGGGCCGCGGCGAGACGGGCGACGGGCACGCGGTAGGGCGAGCACGAGACGTAGTCGAGGCCGAGTTGGTGGCAGAACTTCACCGAGTCCGGGTCGCCGCCGTGTTCACCGCAGATGCCGAGCTTGAGCTTCGGTCGTGCGGCGCGGCCCTTCGCCACGGCGATCTCCATGAGTTGGCCGACGCCGGTCGTATCGAGCGAAGCGAACGGGTTTTTCTTGAAGACCTCGCCCTCGGTGTACGGCTCGAGGAAGGCACCCATGTCGTCGCGGCTGATGCCCAGCGCGGTCTGCGTGAGGTCGTTGGTGCCGAAGCTGAAGAACTCCGCGCCTTGTGCGATCTCATCGGCGGTGAGCGCGCCGCGCGGCACTTCGATCATCGTGCCGACCTGATAATCGAACTTCACCTTTTTCGAGGCCATGACTTCCCTGGCCACGCGGTGGACGATTGCGGCCTGCAGGTCGAATTCCTTTTGGAATCCGACGAGCGGGATCATCACCTCGGGTTTCACCCGGATGCGTTTTTTCACCACTTCGGCGGCGGCTTCGAAGATCGCGCGCGCCTGCATCTCGGTGATTTCCGGATAGGCGATGCCGAGGCGGCAGCCGCGGTGGCCGAGCATCGGGTTGAACTCGTGGAGTTCCGCCACGCGCTGGATGATCGTCTCCACCTTGATGCCGATTTTCTTGGCGAGGTCGAGCTGCTGCTCCTTCGAGTGGGGCAGGAACTCGTGGAGCGGCGGATCGAGCAGGCGGATCGTCGCGGGATGGCCGTTGAGCGCCTTGAAGATGCCGACGAAATCCTTGCGTTGGAACGGCAGCAGCTTGGCAAGCGCCTTGCGGCGGTCCTTTTCGTTGGTGGCGAGGATCATCTCGCGCATCGCGTCGATGCGGTCGCCCTCGAAGAACATGTGCTCGGTGCGGGTGAGGCCGATGCCGGTCGCGCCGAACGCCACAGCGATGCGTGTCTGATCGGGTGTGTCGGCGTTGGTGCGCACGGCGAGCCGGGTGACCTTGGAGCACCACTCCATGAGCTGGAGGAAGCTCTTGAACTTCTCGGTCTTGCGGGCCGCCTTGTCGTTGCTGACGATGCCGGTGATGATCTCCGACGGGGCGGTTTTGATTTGGCCGCCGTAAACCGTGCCGGCGGTGCCGTCGATCGAGAGATATTCACCCTCCTTGTACACCTTGCCCGAGGCGGTGACGGTGAGTTTCGCATAGTCGATCTCGACGCCCGAGGCACCGCAAACGCAGACCTTGCCCATCTGGCGCGCGACGAGCGCCGCGTGCGACGAGACGCCGCCCCTGGCGGTGAGGATGCCCTCGGCGGCGATCATGCCGCGCAGGTCCTCCGGGCTGGTTTCAACGCGCACGAGCAGGACTTTCTCGCCCTTGGCCGCGGCCGCGGCCGCGCGATCGGCGTTGAGGTACACCTTGCCCGACGCCGCGCCCGGTCCGGCGGGCAGACCAGTGGCGATCACCTTCGCCTTCTTGACGTCGGCGGCATCAAAGATCGGCGCGAGCAGTTGCTCAAGTTGATCGGCCGGGTTGCGCAAGACCGCGGTCTTCCAGTCGATGAGCTTTTCCTTGTGCATGTCCATCGAGAACTTGAGCGCGGCGGCGGCGGTGCGCTTGCCGTTGCGCGTCTGGAGCATGAACAGCGTGCCGTCCTGAACGGTGAACTCGACATCCTGCACGTCGCGGAAGTGCTTTTCGAGCGTGGCGCGCACCTTCATCAGGTCGGCGTACGGCTTGGGCATCCTCTTCTTCATGACCGCCACCGGCTCGGGTGTGCGCACGCCTGCGACGACGTCCTCGCCCTGCGCGTTGATGAGAAACTCGCCGTAGATCTCGTTGGTCCCGTTGGCCGGATTGCGGGTGAAGGCCACGCCAGAGCCCGACGTGTCACCGATGTTGCCGTAGACCATCGCCTGCACGTTCACGGCGGTGCCCCACTCGTCCGGAATGTTGTATTTGCGGCGGTAGACGATCGCGCGGTCGTTCATCCACGAGCCGAATACCGCGCCTGCCGCGCCGCGCAACTGATCCCACGGATTGCCCGGAATGGTCTTGCCGGTGCGCTTTTTCACCAAAGCCTTGAAGCGCTTCACCAGCTCCTGCTGGTCGGCCGCGGTGAGGTCGGAGTCGACGATCTCCCTGCCGTATTTCTCGTGCTTGTAGGCGTCGATGACCACCTCGAACGGTTCGTGCTCCTCGTCCTCGCGTTTTTGCACGCCGAGGACAACATCGCCGTACATCTGGACGAAGCGGCGGTAGCAGTCCCATGCGAAGCGCGGGTTCTTGGTCGCGGCCGCCAGCGAGAGCACGGTCTCGTCGTTGAGGCCGAGATTGAGGATGGTGTCCATCATGCCCGGCATCGAGTCGCGCGCGCCCGAGCGCACGGCGACGAGCAACGGCAGGCCCTTGGTGTCGCCGAACTTGCAGCGCATGATCTTCTCCATGTTCCTCACGCCG
>VHCM01000023.1 GCA_016871685.1 Verrucomicrobiota bacterium | reverse complement strand
CGGTTTCGCCACTGCCGGTCTTGGATACATTTTCTATCATCGCCCGGGAGAAGGAGGCACCGTGGACGACTCTCAAGAACTCTACGTCTCGCTCTCGCGCGACCTCGGCTTCGCTCAAGCAGCGCTCGCCTATTACTGGGACCTCGAAAGCGACAACGACGGCTACAGCTCGCTCAGCCTCAGCCGTGGTTTCGAACTCAGCCAGTGCCTCACCCTCAACACGGGTGTGACCTACGGATACCTCGTGGAGCAAGGTCAGTCGGCTCACCTCACTGCCCGGGTTGCACTTGACTATGCCTTCCGTGAAAACGCCACCATCTCGCCGTTTGTCGCCTACTCGACGGACATGAATGGTGACAACGACACCGTTTACGGCGCAGGTGACCTCGACGCCAAAAACTACGTCGTCGGTGGTGTTTCCCTGAACGTGAAGTTCTAATCCATCCCTGCGAATTCACTCAACCCGGAGCGGCTGCGCGAGCAGCCGCTCCTTTTTTGTGCCCCGATCGAGCCTGCCGGACGATGGAGATGTCGTAAAAGGCCTACTTTGGCATGGTGAGTGCTTTGCAGGGAATGAACGTGTAATCAGCCGGGTAGTGTCCGTGCGGATCAACACTTCGGAACCAACGAAAAACCACCATGAACAAGATTACAAAATTCGCATTCGTTTTAATCGCGGTGACGGCGGGGAATTGCGGTCGCTCTGCGGCAGAGGTCGCCTACGAAGCCCACGTCGGCTATGCCTCGATGTATCTCTGGCGTGGCCTCGACCTCGGTGACGACTTGGTCGAGACCGGGCTCGATGTTTCCGGTTCATGGCGTGGTTGCGATCTCAATGCCGGAGCTTGGTTTGGATCCTTCGACAATGCGCCTGCCGGCAATGACATGGAGCTCGACCTCTATGGCGGAATATCCCGGGATTTTGGTCCGTTCACCGCATCCATCGGCTACATCTTCTACCACTTCGGCAATGTGTCGCCCACCATCGATGCCCAAGAGGTCTGCTTCACCGCATCGCGTGACTTTGGCTTTCTGGAGGCCAGCGTGAATTGGTACTGGGACATCGAGACCGACAACGACGGATATTCCGACTTGGCGCTGTCGAAGGGATTCGAGTGCTCGGATTCACTGACGTTCCATGTGGAAAGCAGGTACGCATGGTTGGTCGAGCAGGGCATCGATGCGGCTTGGATGTCCCGTGCTTCTTTGGATTGGGAGTTTTGCGAGAAGATGGTGTTGTCCCCGTTCGTCACCGTGTCCCTGGCATTGAGTGACGACGCGGGATACACCGCTTCCGGGAATGAATGGGTTTCGGGGTTGTTGCTTTCATTCGGTGACTGAACCGGGGGGTGATGGATACCGAATGATCCCGAGCGGCCGCCGCAAGGCGGTCGCTCCACGTTTCGGGGTGATCCATTCGGCCATTCCTTCCGGCTTGGCAGGGTGGTCGCATCGCGGATGATCGGCCCATGGTTCTGGGACTGGATGTGTCGACGCAATCGATCACCGCGCTGGTGATGGATCCGGAGCGCGGATCGATTGTCGATCGTGAGTCGGTTTCATTCGGAGCCGATCTTCCGCAGTATCAGGCACCGCACGGGTTCATTGCGGGCGGGGCGGCTGGCGAGGTGCACGCGGATCCGCGGATGTGGCTCGACGCGTTGGACCTGATTTTCGCGCGTCTGGGGCGGTCGTTCGATCTCTCGCAAGTCACGATGATCGCGGGGTCGGGTCAGCAACACGGATCGGTGTATCTCGATGCGGACTTCGAGGCGCGGCTGGCTTCGCTCGATCCGGCCGCGGGTCTTGCCGCACAAATCGCCCCGTCGCTCACGCGCCGCACCTCACCCATCTGGATGGACACCTCGACGACCGCCGAGTGTCGTGAAATCGCGGCGGCGGTCGGCGGGGATGACGAGCTGTGCCGACGCAGTGGTTCGGTGGCGGTCGAGCGGTTCACTGGCCCGCAAATCCGGAGATTTTGGAAAGGTGATGGCGCCGGGTACGCGGCCACGCGGCACATGCATCTGGTGAGTTCATTCATCGCCTCGGTGCTGGCCGGGCGGTCCGCGCCGATCGATTTCGGCGATGCGGCCGGCATGAACCTGCTCGACCTCGCGGCCTTCGAGTGGGATCCGCGCTTGGTGGATGCGACCGCGCCGGGCTTGATGGAAAAAATGCCGCCTGTGATGCCGACCGCCACGGTGATCGGTGTGATTTCGCCGTACTGGGTTGAGCGGCATGGATGCTCTGCCGCTTGTCGTTGCGCGATGTTCACTGGCGACAACCCGGCGTCGTGGATCGGCATGGGGGCCGGGCGTCCGGGCGAGCGGGTGATTTCGCTGGGCACGAGTGACACGTTGTTCGCCGCGATCGACGAGCCGCGCACCGACCCGCAGGGGTTTGGTCATGTCTTTGGCAATCCGGCGGGCGGTTACTTGTCGCTGCTTTGTGTCCGCAACGGATCGCTGGCGCGCGAGGCGTTGCGCGACCGGCACGAGCTCGATTGGCAGGCATTCGATCGCGAGGCGCTCGATCGTACGCGGGATGCGGCGGGCGCGAACCTGATGCTGCCGTTCTTCGGTCCGGAGATCACGCCCCGCGGCGATGTTGGCGGACCGATCCTGCGTGGCAGTGCGGCATTCGAATCGGGCGGTCGGCCGGATCTGGAAGTGCGCGCGCTGCTCGAAGGGCAGTTCCTCAACATGCGTCTGCATGCGCAGTGGATGGGCCCTGCGGCGGAGAGGATCCTGCTCACCGGTGGTGCCTCGGCCAACGATGGCATCGCCGGGATCGTTGCCGACGTGTTCCAGGCACCGGTCGAGCGGTTGGAGACCGGCGACTCGGCGGCGTTGGGTGCGGCATTGCTTGCCGCTGCGGCGGCCGGGCACGACCTCGGCGGCTTGCAGGCGAAGTGTTGCCGCCGCGACGTCGGTCCGCGCATCGAGCCCGATCGCTCGCTGGCACCGGTGTATGACGACGCACTCGTGCGATTCCGCCGATTGCTGGAGGAAACCCGGGACATGCCCGGCAAGACTGCAGGCCAGTCCGCCGCGGGTTGACCGCCGCAGGGCGGGGGATTACGCTGGCCACCGATGTCGATTCTTTCGCATGCCAACCGGTTTGTTTGCGACCTCGTGGCCTACGAGCCGGGCAAACCGATCGATGAAACCGCCCGCGAGCTGGGTCTCGAGCCGTCGCAGATCGTCAAGCTCGCGTCGAATGAGAACCCGCTCGGTCCGTCGCCGCTTGCCAAGGAGGCGATGCGGCGCGAACTCGAGGAGGCGCACATCTACCCGGACGGCGGTGCCTTCCGCCTGCGCAGCGCGATCGCCGAAGCCAATGGTCTCGACCGCGCGAATGTCGTGATCGGCAACGGATCCAATGAGATCATCGAATTGCTCTGCCACAGTTTTCTCAACACGCGCACCTCGCTGATCGCCGCCGAGCATGCGTTCGTCGTCTACAAGCTGATGGCCACGCTCTTCGGTGCCCGCTACATCGAAGTGCCGGATCCCGGGTTCGTTCATGATCTCGACGCGATGGCCGCGGCGATCGACCACGACACCCGGCTCGTCTTCATCGCCAACCCGAACAACCCGACCGGAACGATGGTTGGGCAGCAGGCGATCGACCGCTTCATGGACCGCCTCCCTGATCAGGTGATCGCCGTTTTCGACGAGGCGTACTACGAATTTCCCGATGAGAAGCCCGACACCCTGCGCTATGTGCGCGAAGGCCGCAACGTCTGCGTGCTGCGGACGTTTTCCAAGATCCACGGATTGGCGGCGCTGCGCGTCGGCTACGGCCTCGCTCCCGAATCGCTCGCCGGCATCCTGCAGAAGGCGCGTCAGCCATTCAACGTCAACGCGATCGCCCAGGCCGGCGCGCTCGCTGCGCTCGCCGATGGCGATCACCTCCGCGAAACGCTGCGTGTCAACCGCGAGGGCCTCGCGTTTTACGAAGAAGCCTTCCGCCGGCGCGGTCTCGAATTCGTGCCGAGCCACGCGAACTTCGTGTTGGTCCGGACGGGCGACGGCGACCGCGTGTTCCGCGAAATGCTCGCCCAAGGCGTGATCGTGCGGGCGATGCGCGGCTACAAGCTGCCCGACTGGGTGCGTATCTCAGTGGGAACACCGCAGGAGAATCGTCGCTGCCTCGAAGTGCTCGACGCCGTGCTGCCCACCGCCGTCACTTGAGATGACGTCCGTCGTTCCCGATTCTCGCACGACGATTGCCGCGATCGCCACGGCACCGGGCGTCGGCGCGCTGTCGCTGATCCGCCTGTCCGGTCCGGATGCGGTGCGTATCGCCGACCTCGCCAGCGACGGCAGGGTTTCCGGACAACCCGCGCGGCATCTGCGGCATTGCGTGATTCGCGATGCCTCGGGCGGGACGATCGACGATGGTCTGATCGCGCGTTTCGAGGCACCGCACAGCCAGACCGGCGAGGATGCGGTCGAATTCACCGGTCATGGCGGGATCCTGGTGACGCGCGAAGTGCTCCAGCGCATTCTCGAATGCGGTGCGCTGCCTGCGGGGCCGGGTGAGTTCACCCAGCGCGCGTTTCTCAACGGCCGCATCGACCTGACCCAGGCTGAGGGGGTGATGGACCTGATTTCCGCGCAGTCGCGGCTCGCGCTGCGCGCGGCGCGCAGCCAGATGGAGGGCGTGCTCGGCAAACGCACCGCCGTCGCGCGCGACGCGCTGCTCGAAACGCTGGCGCACCTCGAGGCATGGATTGATTTTCCGGAAGAGGACATCGACCCGAAAAGCGGCGCGCAACTGTGCTCGTCGGTGCGCGCCGTGCTCGACGAGGTTGACGCGCTGCTCGCCACCGCGGACCAAGGGCGCGTCCTGCGCGAGGGCGTGCGCACCGTCATCACCGGCGAGCCGAACGTCGGCAAGTCGAGCCTGCTCAACCGGCTGCTCGGCTGCGAGCGCGCCATCGTCAGTGAGACAGCCGGGACAACGCGCGACACGATCGAGGAAACCATCCACTTGCGCGGGATCCCGCTGCGTCTCGTCGATACCGCCGGCGTGCGCGACGCTGCGGATCAGGTCGAGGCCGAGGGGATTCGCCGCACGCTGCACCAGATTGAGTCGGCCGATCTCGTTCTCGCCGTCGCTGATGCGAGTCGGCCCATGCCTGCGATGTCCGCTTTGCCAGAGACTGCTGCGAACCGGATCCTGGTACTCAACAAATGCGACCTCGGCGAGGACGCGTCGTGGCAGGGCGTCGATGCCGTGCGTCTTTCCTGCGCTACCAGCGCGGGATTCGATGGGCTGTCCGACCGCATCCGCGACTCGCTGCATTTCGGCGAGGTCGACTGGGGTGAGCACGCGGTGGCGGTGAATGCCCGCCATCGCGACAGCCTGATGCGCTCGCGTGGCGCGCTGCTTGCCGCACTGGGCCTGCTCGAATCCGGCGGACACGATCCGGAGTTGGCGGCGATTGATCTGCGCGAAGCGCTCGACGCGCTCGGTGAGATTCCCGGCCGGGTCGACACCGAGGACTTGCTGGGCGTGATCTTCAGCCGCTTTTGCATCGGCAAGTGAATGCCCGCCTGTGCGTCACACCTTGCCGATGATGCGTGCGTGATCGAAATCGTAGGGCGTCATCTCGAGCAGCACGATGTCGCGCTCACCAAGCAACAGACGATCCGCGACGCAGGCTTTCGACAGATGGGCGAGCACCTGTTTGCCGTTCGGCAATTCGACGAGATAGAGCACGTCGTCACGGCGATCGACGACCTTGCCTTGGGTGTGGACCGGCGTGTCTGGCATGGCGGGCACGGCAATTGCATCCGCCCGCGCGACGGATGCCAATGCCGATGTGGTTTGTCAGCGAGAGGTGCGTGCTTCTCCGGCTGCTGATCACCTCCCGTCAAGCGTCGCAAGATGCTTCCACAGATGCCGATTTTCCCAGCATTGGAAAGGATTTGCCGTCGATCATCCGGATCCACGCTTGTCCCGCCGGGCTTGGGGACTATCATGGCCGCCGTTCCATGAACATCATCATCGTCGGCGCGGGCGAGATCGGCAGGCACCTCGCTTCCGTGCTGTCCCAGGAAAGCCATACGATCTCCGTGATCGAAAAAGACGAGGCGATCGCCCGCGAACTCGAGCAGTCGATCGATGCCAAGGTGATCCACGGCAACGGGTCGAGCGTGCAGGATCTGGTCGAGGCCGACATCGACGGTTGCGGTTTGTTCCTTTCGCTGACCTCCTCCAACACGGCCAACCTGATGTCGGCGTCGATCGCCAAGAGCATGGGGGTGTCGAAGGTGGTGAGCCGCGTGCACCCCGGACTACAGCGCGAGGAATGGTTGTTTGATTTCAAAGGCCACTTCGGCATCGACCACTTGTTCAGCTCCGAGCGCCTCACCGCGATCGAGCTGGCGAAATACGTCCGCAATCCGGATTCGCTCGTGATCGAGGAACTCGCCCGCGGCCGGATCGAACTGCAACAGGTCAGGGTGGGGGAGAAATCCGACGCCTGCGGCAGCTCGCTGAGACAACTGGCGGCACCGAAGGGCATCCGCATCGCGATGCTCGTGCGCGGCGACAAGCCGAAGGTCCCCGATGCCGACACGGTTCTCGAGAGCGGCGATCTGGTGACGATCTTCGGCGAGCCGAACCGGCTCCGCGATTTCTCGGCGCGCATCCAGGGCGGCAGGCAGAAGCCCGACCGCCTCAAGGTCGTGATCTTCGGCGGCAACGAGTACGGATTCTCGCTCGCCCAGATGCTCGAAAGCATCGACTGCGACGTGCGCATTTTCGAAAGCGATGCAAAACTCTGCTCACGGCTCACCGACCGCCTGATCAACACCACGGTCATCCACGCCGATGCGACGATGGTTGCCGAGCTGCAGGAAGAACAGGTCGGCGAGGCCGATTTCTTCATCGCGACGAGCTCCGACGACGAGGACAACGTGATGTCCTGCCTGCAAGCGCACACGCTTGGCACGAAAAACTGCCTCACCCTGATCCATCGCGCGGACTATGCGTCGGCGATTTCGGCCAGCGGCAGGCAGCTCGGCATCCGCGCGGCGGTGAGCCCGCGCGAGGCCACCCGCCGGGAGATCCAGCGCTTCATCACCGACCACCGGCATCATCTCGTCAAATCCTTCGACGGAATCGACCTGATCGAAACTGACGTTGCCAAAGGCTCGATCGCCGCGGGCCACATGGTCCATGAGGTGCGCTGGCCGCCGGGCGTCGTCCTCGTCGGGCAGATGCGCGGCATCCACGCCGACGTCCCCGGCCCGGATGACGTGCTGATGGCCGGCGACCACTTGTACGCCGTGGTCGCGCGGGATTCGGTGAAGCCGTTCACGCGCCTGCTCGAGGCCTGATGTCCATCCGATCCCTCCCCCCAGATGAATCACCGCTTGGTCTGCCGAATCACAGGCATTCTGCTGCTGTTGGTGGCTGCGGCCATGGCTGCCTGCGGGGTGTTTGCGCGTTTGGATCCGGTCGCTGGTGACGAACCGGCGATGCGCGCCCTGTTTCAGTCCGCGCTGCTATCGGCGGTGGTCGGTTCACTGCTGGTGCTCGCCGGTGGTGTCGCCCGCCTCGGTCAACGCATTCCGCGGCGCGAGGCGGTGGTGATCGTCGGTCTCGGCTGGTTGCTCAGCAGCGCCTTTGGCGGGCTGCCCTATCTCCTGTGCGCGCCCGGCATGAACGCGGCCGGCGCGTTTTTCGAATCGGCCTCGGGATTCACGACCACCGGTGCCTCGGTGATGTCCGACATCGAGGCCTGGCCGCGCGGAATCCTGCTGTGGCGCTCGGTGACGCAGTGGCTCGGTGGCATCGGCATCCTCGTGCTGTTCGTCGCCGTGCTGAGCTACCTCGGCGTCGGATCCAAATCATTGTTTCAAAACGAATCGTCATTCCGCGGCGGTGAGTCCGGCAATGCGAGAATCCAGGACACGGCGCTTTCCATCCTCAAGATTTACCTCACGCTGTCGGCTTTGTGCGCGATGGGACTGCGTGCGATGGGACTCAGTTGGTTCAACGCGGTGTGCCACACGATGACTGTCGTCTCCACCGGGGGATTCAGCACACACAACAACAGCGTCGGATACTACTCGTCGTGGAGCAACGGCTGGCTCATCGAGGTGTGGCTGGTTGTCTTCATGTTCCTCTGCAGCCTGAACTTCCTGCTCTATGTCGTGCTGCTTCGGAAAAACTGGAAGCGCCTTGCCAGCGAGGAGGACGCGAGGTGGCTGCTCGGCATTTGCCTGGTCTTTACGCTGCTGATCGCCGGCGGCAGGGCGATTTCCAGTGATGCGGAGTTCCTGTCCTCGTTGCGCGGGACGCTTTTTACCGTTGTTGCAGTGGTGTCGACCACCGGTTTCGCCACGGTCGACTACGAGCCATGGCCGGGTTGGGCGCGAATGATCCTCGTGTTGCTGATGCTCATCGGCGGATGCGCGGGCTCGACATCGGGTGGTCTCAAGCTTGGCCGCATGCTCGTGTTCCTCAAGTCCGCACGTCATGAAATCGTCCGCGCGTTCCGGCCCAATGTGGTCTTCAGTCTCAAGGTGAATGGCAACACGCTCGACTCCGATGCCCGGGCGCGCACCGTGTTCTTTATCGCGATGTACCTGATGATCATCGTGCTTTCGACCTTCGTCATGTCGGTGCTCGAAGCGGGTGCGAATGTCTCGCTCGAAACCTGTGCGAGTGCCGTGCTCGCATCGGTCTCAAACATCGGACCGGGACTGGATGCGGTCGGCCCGATGGACAACTTTGGCCACCTCACGCCTGCGTCGCAGGTGTTTCTGGGCTGGTTGATGTTGCTCGGCAGGCTCGAACTGTTCGCGCTGCTGGTGCTGTTCTTTCCCAGTGCCTGGAGACGGTTCTGAGCGTAATGCCGCCAAACAAACAAGGCGGCCATGAGGCCGCCTTGATGGTTGGTCCAAGGTGTGCGTCGGTTGCGCGATGTCACCAGACGCTCTGGCTGACGTAAATGACGTCGTAGGGCCTGACGTCGAACGGCCGACTTTCCGCGCCCACAAGGGTGTCGTTGAGGTTGAGGACGTAGCGTTGCTGGCTGTCGTCCCGCCAGCGACTGACGGTAGATGCTCGCGTGTGAACGTCGGCGAGCGTGGTCTTTGTCGCAATGTCGCAGCCTCACCGCGGGCACGGCGGCTTGGATCGCATCCATGCCACCGGTCCATTCGGGACGCCGATGCCGATTGGTGCCATTGTGTCCTTGATCGCACCAACTGCGGATGCGCGCGGCCACCGCGGCGTCGTTTGTCACCACCGCACCCGCATGGCCGAGCGCACCCGGATTGTTCTCCGGATGAAATCCGAAACAACCACAGTGGCCGAGTGATCCGGCCCTGCGTCCGTGGTCATCCGCACCAAGCGCGTCGGACGCGTCTTCGATCACGGAAATACCGCTCTCGTGCGCGATTGCGAGAATCGGATCGATCTCCGCCATCTGGCCGAACAGATGCGAGGGAATCACCGCTTTTGTCCGTGTGCCGACGGCGCGGGCGAACGCCTCCGGATCCATCGTGTAGGTGTGCGGATCGATGTCGGCGAATACCGGACGCGCGCCGACGAGCAGAATTGCTTCGAGCGTTGATGAGGAAGTCATCGGTACAGTGATCACCTCGTCACCGCGGCCGATCCCATGGGCGAGCAAGGCGAACCAGAGGGCCTCGGTGCCGCTGCCGACCGCCACCGCATGCGTGGTGCCGCAGGCTTCGGCCAGAGCATGCTCGAATGTGTCGATGGCGTTGCCGGAGCAGGATGCTCCCGATGAGACCACCTCACCGATCGCGCGCATGAGTTCCGCGCGCTGCCGTGCGTTCCTTGCCTTGAGGTCGACGTAGGGAATGTTCATTCGTCGGAGTGCGGGTGCGGTCCGGTCACGCTGCCGCCCTTGGTCGATCGGCTCGATTGAGCGCCGAAACCGGATGCGGGGCGGGTGTTCTGATCTCCGTTGGCGCGTTTCATCGGCTGCTGCGTGTGGAGTGTCGCCACTCCCCGACTGCAAACCACTGGCAACGGCTTCCGGCCCACCGCGCGCCCTGAAAACCGGTTGGCTTGCAGCGGCTGACGGAAGGTGCGACGATCATGCCACGATCCGTCGTTGCTTGAACTACGTGAAGGCGTGAAGGGCGATGCCCCGATCCCGGCTTGCCATCCGTCGCGACATCCCCGCAATCCGCTTGTCATCATCCGCCGTCGGGTCACACTCGCGCACAGCTCATGATACCACTGATCCCCATTCTCATGATTGTCACCGGACTGCACGCATCCGCCGCTGAAGGCATTCACTCCGCATGGAACGAGGTCGCCGACGCCGACCGCCACCTCATGGGCGACTATGAGGGCGAGTGGATCGATCCGCCGAAGAACCACTACTTCGAGATCAACCGACCGGTCGCGGCACAGGTGGTCAACATCCGCGACGGCGAGTATGCGCTGCGGTTCTTCCAGGAGCACGACAAGCGCGCCGATCTCTACTTCGACGGGCCGGGCCGTCTGGTCGACGGCGAGATCCGGTTTTCGCAAAACGGGTGGAGCGGCGCGGTCGCGCGCGACGGACTTGCCGGCCATCTGGACCTTGGCGACAAGGGGCTGGTCCGATTCGCGTTGAAGAAGTCCGTGCGCACGTCGCCGACGCTCGGAATGAAGCCGCCGACGGGCGCGGTCGTGTTGTTCGACGGCCGGAATTTCGACGCGTGGCGGCACGAGGATGATCGTCCGGTGAGCTGGCACCTGCTCGAAAACGGCGTGATGGAAGTGCGCAGCGCGAAAAGCGATGAAGACCGCGGCAAGGGAATCGGCGGCGACATCTTCACCAAACAATCGTTCGGCGATTGCAGGATCCACCTCGAGTTCCGCTATCCGGTCGATCCGGGGAAATCCGGCCAAGCCCGGGGCAACAGCGGGTTTTTCTTCCAGAAGGATTACGAGATCCAGATTCTCAACTCCTACGGCTTGCAAGGGCTGTGGAACGAATGCGGTGCCTTGTACAAGGCACTGCCGCCGCAGGTGAATGCCGCGCGTCCGCCGATGGAGTGGCAGACGTACGATGTGGTCTACAAGGCGTCGGTCTGGAAGGACGGCAAAAAAGTCTCGGCACCGCGGATCACGGTGCGCCACAACGGTGTGTTGATCCACAACGACGTCGAGATCCCGCACGTCACCGCGTACGCCTTCGCCGCCCGCACGCGGGAGCCGCAGGGTGACGGACCGATCCGCTTGCAGGATCACGGCGATCCGGTGCAGTTCCGCAACATCTGGATCGTCACGAACCGGTAGGTGTACCTTAGAGCATTTTGCTCAGATCTGCAGCCGGTGGTTGGATGTGAGTGTGGGAAATGTGCGGCTTCGCCGGATTTGAAAAAAGCGGAATCTGTTGCCCATCGCTGCGTTGTTGCCCAGTCGTGGATGTCAATCCACTTCATCGCAACGCCTTGCACTGGCCAACCTCTTCTCGCTCCACCGGCGACACCTTTTCGCAAACTGCTCTGAGGCGGCCATGTGCCATGGTGCGCGATGGCACCGGCAGCGCGCGACGACTCCCGTTGGGTGCGGCGCGTGATGCGTGCCAGCGATGCGCTCGATCTCGAGCCGGGCGTGTTCACTTGGACGGATCCCGCGGCGATCGCCCGCTCGTTGATGCGATCCGCCCGCGCGAGCACGCGCCGCAAGTCGACGCCGTTTCGTTCGGCGATGTCGATGTTGGTCTTTCACCTCAACCGCTGTGGTCGGCGGATGCCGCCTGAGCGGCGCGCTTGTCTCGAAGCAGCCAAGGACGAGCTCTGACGCATCGCGGGGCATGCCATGCCGTGATCGCGTCGCATGCCGCGCTTGGCGTGCGACCGCGGCCGTTGTCTGTTGTTGCGAAGACCGGACGCAACTCCGTGTTTTCATGCAAGGGTGAACAAGATGCCGTCGGTGTTGGTCGCACGATCATCGCGGGCGGCAGGGTCGTCGGGGTGGGTGCCCCGGCGGCCTCATCCCCGTGCGGTCATTGCAGACTGGACTGGAACGCCCCGCCTGCCAGCCGCGCGCGGGCTTCGCCGACGAGAAACAGCGAGCCCGCCATGAGAATGGGCCCGTTGCAGGCGGATGCGGCGTCGAACGCCGCGTCGAACGACTCGTGCAGCGAGTGTGGCGGCGCGTCGGCAGGCAGGAACGCGGCGAGCTGGTCGGCGGGCACAGCGCGCGGCGTGTCGACCGGACAGAGAAAGATGCGCGCGGCGAGCGGGGCGAGGTGTTGAAGGATGCCGCCGATGTCCTTGGCATCCACCGCGCTGAAGACGAGGTTGGGTTTCACTCCGGGGAATTCCTGGTTCCAGGTTTCCGCGAGTTGTGTCGCCGCGTGTGGGTTGTGCGCGCCGTCGAGCACGATTCCGGGGCGGATGCGCTCGAAGCGGCCGGGCCAGGACACGTGCGACAACCCGTGGCGGACGATGTCGGGGTTGAGCGGTAGTCCGGCGCGGTAGGCGGCGGCCACAGCCAGCGCCGCGTTCCATCGTTGATGCGTCCCTGCGAGTGCGACGTGGTAGCCATCGATCGGCTTGTCGATGAATTCGATTGGTGCGCGGCGTTCGTTGGCTTCTTGTTCGAGCACGATGGCGGCCGCGGGGTCCTGCGGCGCACAGATCACCGGTTTGCCCTCGACGATGATGCCGGCCTTTTCCGCGGCGATTTGCTCCAAGGTGTCGCCGAGCCACTGCATGTGGTCCATGCCGATCGGGGTGATCACGCAGACATCGGCTGGCACGGCGGTGGTCGCGTCGAGCCTGCCGCCCATGCCGGTTTCGAGTACGATCACCTCGCAGTCCGCGTTGCGGAACCAGCGCATCGCGAGTGCGAGCGCGATTTCAAAAAACGTCGGATGCGGGTCGAGCGACTCGCACAAAGCGCGTAACCGGGTGAGCATCGCCGCGCAGTCGTCCTCGGGGATTTCCACGCCCGACACGCGGATGCGCTCGCGGAAATCGACGAGATGCGGCGAGGTGAACAATCCCGTGCGTCGGCCGGATGCCCGCGCGATGCTGTCGATCATCGCGCAGGTGCTGCCCTTGCCGTTGGTGCCCGCGACGTGAATCACCTTCACCCCGTGCGCCGGATGCGCGAGAAACTCCCGCAACAACCGGCGCGGACCGTCGAGGCCCAGCTTGATGCCGAACATCTGGGTCGAGAACAACCAGTCGATCGCCTCGCGGTAGTGCATGGCTGCGGGCGACGGGCTGACCGGAGCATCCGCTTCGGGACGGCGGGGAAAATCTCAACCCGCGAAATTCGCGGCGACGACGTCCCAGTTCACCACATTCCAGAAAGCGGCGATGTAATCGGGCCGACGGTTTTGGTAATGGAGGTAGTAGGCGTGCTCCCAGACGTCCAGTCCGAGCAGCGGCGTGCCCGAGCATCCGGCAACGGCTTCACCCATCAGCGGCGTGTCCTGATTGGCGGTCGAGCAAACCGCGAGCGTGCCGCCGGATGTTTTCACCAACCATGCCCAGCCGGAGCCGAAGCGTGTCGCACCCGCTTTGGCAAAGGCGTCCTTGAACGCGACGAACGATCCGAAATCGCGGTCGATGGCCGCGGCGAGCGCACCAGTGGGGGTGGCCGCGCCGCCCGGAGCGATCACTTTCCAGAAAAACGAGTGATTCACATGACCGCCGCCGTTGTTGCGCACCGCCATGCGGATGTCCTCGGGCACCGAGGCGAGGTCGGCAACGAGATCCGCAGCGGATTTCGCCTCGAGCCCGTCCTTGCCGGTGATCGCGTTGTTGAGATTGGTGATGTAGGCTTGATGGTGTTTGGTGTGGTGGATTTCCATCGTCCTTGCGTCGATGTGCGGTTCGAGCGCTTGGTAGCCGTAGCCGAGTTCGGGGAGGGTGTGTGCCATGGTGGTGTGGGAGTTGGGTTGCGCGGCTCCGTCGGATTGGTTAGGGATGGGGGAGTCGCCGCGGACTTACGAAACCGAGCGACGCCCCGGCCGCAAGTGAAAACCGACCTGATTTCCACCACCATGACCCCGTACCTGCCCGAAATCCTCGCCTTGGCCGCGGGCCTGCTCGTCGGTTGGCTGGTGGCGCGGCTCGCAGCCGTGGGCAAACTCGCCGAGTTGCGCGCGCGGCTCGAGGGCGAGCGGGCCGCAGCCGGTGAAAAACAGGCCTTGCTGGAATCGGCCGAGGCCCGGATGTCCGATGCCTTCAAAGCGCTTTCGGCCGGCGTGCTCAAGGATTCCTCCGAGCAGTTCCTGCAACTGGCGAAGACTTCGTTGCGCGCGCAGACCGAGGAGGCCAAGGGCGAGATGGATCAACGCAAACAGGCGATTGAGTCATTTGTGAAGCCGATGACGGAATCGCTCGGCAAGTTCGAGGCGAGGATCGGTGACATCGAGAAGGCGCGCATCGATGCGTATGCCGAACTGCGCGAGCAAGTGCGCGCGCTCACCGACGGCCAGCTCGGGCTGCAGCGCGAGACGGCGTCGCTCGTCAAGGCGTTGCGCCAGCCGACCGGGCGCGGCCAGTGGGGCGAGCTGCAACTGCGCCGCGTCGTCGAGCTGGCCGGCATGCAGGAACACTGCGATTTCGAAACGCAGCACACGACGACCAACGACGAGGGCGCGCGCCTGCGGCCGGATCTGATCGTGCGCCTGCCCGGCGGCCGGGTGATCGTGGTGGATTCCAAAACGCCGATGGACGGGTATCTCGACGCGTACGAGGCGACCGATGACGTCGTGCGCGCCGACGCGCTGCAACGCCATGCGCGGCAGGTGCGCACGCACATCAGCCAGCTTGCATCGAAGAACTATGCGGCGCAGTTCGATCAGGCACCCGAGTTCACCGTGCTGTTTCTTCCAAGCGAATCGTTTTTCTCCGCGGCATTGCAGGTCGATCCGGGGTTGATCGAGCGCGGCGTCGATCACGGGGTGATTCTGGCGACGCCCACCACGCTGATCGCGCTATTGCGCGCGGTCGCTTACGGCTGGCGGCAGGAGGCGGTCGCGCAAAACGCGCGCGAGATCTCGAGCCTCGGCCGCACGCTGCACGAACGGATCGTCACGCTGGCCGGACACGTGGCCAAGCTGGGTCGGTCACTCGGTTCCGCAGTCGATCACTACAACAGTGCGGTCGGCTCGCTGGAGACTCGCGTGCTCGTCGCCGCACGCCGCTTCGAGGAGCTCAAGGCGGTTGCCGACGACGCGACGCCCGCCGCGATTGGCGCGGTCGACCGCAGGCCGCGGCTGCCGCAGGACGGTGTCGCGGCCGACCTTGCCGCGGCAGACCTCGCATCGCAGGACGACGATGCGTTTGGATTCGTCGCGGATCCACCGGTGCAATCGCCGACAGCGGAGTTGTCCGGTGATTTTTCGTTCGTGCCGACGGCAGCCGATGACGCGCGCGGCTCGTGACCGGGATCACTTACCGAGCGATTGCCGCAAGTGCCGCGCGTCTTCAAAATCCGGAGCCAGCGCGATCGCGCGATCGGCGGCCACGACTGCCTCGGCACGCTCGCCGAGCCGCGCATGAATCGTCGCACGTGCGTACGGAATCGCGGGGTCGGAGGGCTCGGCGGATTCCGCGCGCCGCAGTGCTTCGATCGCCTCGCGCGGCTGGTCCATCGCGCTGAGTGCGAGGCCGAGGTTGTACCAGGCGCGGGCGTGGGCCGGGTCGATCCGTACCGCTTCGGCAAGCGCGGCCGCCGCGTCGCGGGTGTTGCCGGTCTCACCATGGGCCAGCCCGAGCTTGAACCGGTATTCCGCCACCTCCGGCTCGAGACGCACCGCCTCGCGCAACGCGGCGAGCGCGTCGCTCATTCGTCCGACTGAACTCAGCAAGATCGCCAGATCGTGGTGGGCGAGGGCGGAATTCCGATCGATGTCGATCGCCTTGCGGATGTGGGCAATCGCTGATTCCTGATCGCCGCGCAGATGGGCGAATTGACCGAGACGCATCCGGCCGGTCGGATTGTCCGCGTTGTGGTCGAGCATGTGGACGAGTTCGCGCCCCGCCCGGCTGTCGAGATCGACTTCTCCCGCAAGCACCCACGCGGCCGCCACGCGCACCGCGCGCAGCGGATCATCGAGCAACGGCCGCACTGCCGCGCCCGTTGCGGAATCGCCCGCGCGGCAGCGGTGCATCAGGCTGTGCACCGCGGCCTCGCGCACGAGCGGGCTTGCGTCGCTCAGCGCGCGCGTGAGCGCAGCGGCGGCCTGTGGCTGCATCGACCAGCGTTCGAGCAGGTGGCAGGCGCTTGCGCGCCATGCGGCGATCGGCTCGTCGCGGAGCAGCGCGATCAGTCCGTCGCGCGCGGAGGCTTCGCCTTGCCTCGCCCGCGCGATCAGGAACGCGCGCTCGCGGGTCGGTCGGTTCATGCGCTCGCCGAACCACGCGTCGGTGTGGCGGAGCGCCCAATCGGCATCCTGGTCGGTGTGGCAGCGGTTGCACGCGTTGGGCGTGCCGAAGTGCTTGGTGAGCAGCGGATCGGGAATGGTGAATCCGTGGTCATGGCGCGGATGACGCTGCATGTAGGTGGTCTGCGGCATGTGGCACGACGTGCAATCGTTGCCCGGGCTGTCCGGCACATGACGACTGTGCGCGACCGGATCGATCACCGGCGCGCTCATAGCGCCGCTGCCGTCGTGGCAGCGCATGCACAGCTGGTTGCCCGGCATCAGCCGCTTGCCGCTGTGCGGATCGTGACAATCGATGCAGCGCACACCGGCGTGGTGCATGCGGCTCGAGAGAAACGATGCGTATTCGAAATTTTCATCACGCACCTGGCCGTCCGGATGGTAGATGTCAGTCTCGTCGGTGACGGTGAGGCTGAAGTGGTCGGCGAACGGCTCGCCGGGCACCAGGTCACCGGTGATTTCGCCGCGTCTTGCGTGACACGCGCCGCAGGTTTCAAGCATCCGGTCGTGCGGCATGCGGCGGGCCGTCGGGTCGGTCTCTCCCGATCCCGGCGGATGTCGCCGTTGCCAGTCGACATGATCTTTCATCGGTCCGTGGCACGACTCGCAGCCCACGCTCATCTCGGCCATCCGCGTGCGATAGCTGTCGGTTTTCGCATCGTGGTTTTTCCTGACCCGTGTGTTGTGGCACGCGGCGCACATCGAGTTCCAGTTCATCGCTTGTCCGGTCCAATGTCCCCAGTCGCCGGGTTCCCGCGTGTCGTTGCCGAAGACGTCGAACCATTCATCGGTCTTTGGTTCGTAGCTCACGTCGCAGACCTGCATCCGTCCGCGCGGACCCGGAATCATGAATTGCCGCAGCGGGCGGTTGCCGATCACCCGCGCGACGGGATACGCGTGCCTCTCGCCGCCAAAGCCGCGTGTGAGGATCTTCGCCAAGCCGTCGGCATCGAGGAAGGTTTCGGAAACCCCGCCGCCGTGCTCGAGCGTGCGGCGCGTTGTGAATGCGGGCCCATCCATGTCGTTGCGCAGTTCGCGCTCGGCCAGGCCGTGATTCGATTCCAGCCACGCCTGGTACTCCGCGGCATGGCATTCCCGGCAGGTCGCCGAGCTGGCGTACTTCGCGTGGATCTCATCGTCGGGGGGAACGATCGGATCGCGCGGTGCCGCGGTTCGCGAGGTGGTTGCGGGCGCGGTGCATGTGGTTGCCTGATCTCCGCGGTGCCGGCCGATGAACGTGGCAACCCCGCCTGCCACCGCCGCAATGGTGAGGATCGCAAGCAGGGAGCGTCGGGTTCCGGTCATGCAGTCGTTGGATTTCCTCCACGCAGCATTCCGCAAGCGGCGGTCCGGCACAACCACGCAGACGCCGTGTCGGCCGATTTCCCGATTCGCCCGGAAAGATCCCCTTGCGCCCGCACGGCCGCGTTTCCTAGAACATCGGCATCCCATGCATCAGAACATGAATCCGAAGGAGCGGCGCGCGTTGTGGAAGGTGATCGGCGCCTCGTCGGCCGGCACGCTGATCGAGTGGTACGACTTTTTCATTTTCGGCGCACTCGCCACGATCATCTCGAACCAGTTTTTCCCAAAGGAAAACGAAACGACCGCCTTTCTTTCGACCCTGGCAGTGTTCGCCACCGGGTTCATCATCCGCCCGCTGGGCGCGATCGTTTTCGGCTGGGTCGGCGACGTGGTCGGCCGCAAGGTCAGCTTCCTGCTCACGCTGCTGCTGATGGGCGGATCCACCTTCGCGATCGGTCTGCTGCCGACTTATGAAAGCTGGGGTGTCTGGGCCACCGTGCTGCTGGTCGTGTTGCGGTTGGTTCAAGGCCTCGCCATCGGCGGCGAGTATGGCGGCGCGGCCATCTACGTCGCCGAGCATTCGCCCGACGGCAAACGCGGGTTCTACACCAGCTTCATCCAAACCACCGCCAGCATCGGCCTGTTCGCCTCGCTCGGCGTGATCATGGTCACGCGCAACGTCCTGGGCGACGCGGTGTTCGACGACTGGGGGTGGCGTGTCCCGTTCCTGCTCTCCATCGTGCTCGTGCTGTTGTCCTACTACATCCGCATCCGCATGTCCGAGTCGCCGCTCTTCGCCAAAGCGAAGTCCGAGGGCCGCCTCGTGAAAAACCCGCTCAAGGAGAGCTTCGTGCGCCCTGAAAACCGCCGACTCGTGATCCTCTCGCTCTTCGGTGCGATCATGGGACAGGGCGTGATCTGGTACACCGGTCAATTCTACGCGATGTTCTTCCTGCAAAAAGTCGCCGGCATCGACTTCACCACCACCAACCACATCATCGCCTTCGCCCTCCTCATCGGCACGCCGTTCTATGTGTTCTTCGGCAGCCTCTCCGATCGCATCGGCCGCAAGCCGATCATCCTCGGCGGTTGCCTGATCGCCGGCCTGCTCTACCTGCCGATTTACCAAGGCATGATGTATTTTGCCAATCCACTCAACGTGCCGATGCTTGTCGTGCTGGTGTTCACGCAGATCGTCCTCGCCACCATGGTGTACGGTCCGATGGCCGCGTTCCTCGTCGAGTTGTTCCCCACGCGCATCCGCTACACCTCCATGTCCCTGCCGTACCACATCGGCAACGGCGTCTTTGGCGGACTCGTTCCGTTCATCTCCAGCATGCTCGTCGCCAAGACCGGCAACATCTACGCCGGCATCGCCTACCCGATCACCATCGCCCTGCTCACCGCACTCATTGGATTCCTCTGTCTGCGCGAAACCCGCCAAGGCAGCTTTGCCGATTGAAACCCGCCGCCTGCAGGAACCCCGCGGTTTTTCTGAAAGCCGACATGATGATTGACGCCCGTCGATCAAAACGTTAGCAAACCGAGTCATGCGGGCGCGTACGGAGCGGATGTTGTACCGGTTGCACTGGCTGACGGAGGCTGGTGGCGAGTGCTGGCTGTCGCAGGACCGGGCCTTGCCTTCCTGGGTTTATGAGCAGGGGCTCGCACGGCAGTTGCAGCGGCTCGAAGGACAGGGGCAGGTCGAAACGCGGAAGGGTCCGCGCGGATGCGGGCGCGAGGTGCGGCTCACGGAGTCGGGTGCGGCGGCCTGTGCGTTGCGCGCGGATCCGGTGGCGCGTTGGTCGCGGCACTGGGACGGGGCGTGGCGCATGGTGTTGTTCGACGTGCCCGAACAAGCACGCACGGTGCGGGCGCGCTTGCGTCAGCGCTTGGTGCGAGAGGACTTCGGTTGTCTGCAACAAAGCGTGTGGATCGCGGCCGACGCCGCTGGTGAATGGATCGGCGATTTGCGCAGCGCGGAGCCGGAGGTGGCCGCGTTGGTGATGTTCGAAGCGCGCACGGTCGCTGGTGACGATGCCGCCGCGATGGTGGCGCAGGCGTGGAATTTCGATGCGATCAACCGCGCATGGTGCGAACTCGCCACACATCTCGACGCCATGCCCGCCGACGTCCGCTGCGACGGGCCGTCGTCGTGGGAGTGGATTGCGCGCGAACGCGAACTCGCCAAGCATGGTCTCAAGCTCGATCCGTTGTTGCCGGAGTCACTCATTCCGCGGGGATATCCGGGCAGAGAGGTCTGGGGCCGCCGCCAGCGCACCCTCGCTGGATTGCGGGCGGAATGGGGTTGGGATCAGGGGTGAAAGCGGACCCCGAACGATCGGGGATTGATTGCATTTACGGATTCGTGCATCGTGTGCGGGCGCAGTGGATCCGACGGCCGACTTCATCCTCCGGGGGTTTGAGAAGATCTCCGCCGATCTCGATTTCCTGGCGGGATGCCTCAAGGAAGTGCTCGAAGAGATGGGTGAGCGGGAGATCGCCGAGCGTCTGCCGTGGGTCGGGACGAAGTCGGATTTCCACGAGGGCTTCGAGCAGGCGGCGTCGATCGCATTCCAATTGCTCAACATCATCGAGGAGATTGCCTCGGCGCGCACGCGGGTCGAGCGCGAGACCCGAGGCGGCGGTGTCGATGAGCCCGGTCTTTGGCCGATGCAGTTGTCGATGCTCGAGCAGGCGGGCATGACGCCGGATGAAATCGCCGCGGCCCTGCCGTCGGTGCGGATCGAGACGGTGCTCACCGCGCATCCGACTGAAGCGAAGCGTTCCGCCGTGCTCGAACAACACCGCGCGATCCACCGTCTGATGCTCGAGCGCGAGCAGGCGGGGTCATCCCCGCTGCGCGCGCAAGCGTTGCGCGAGGCAATCAAGGTGGTGCTCGAGCGGCTGTGGCGCACCGGTGAAATCCTGCTGGAGAAGCCGGACATCGCCAGTGAGCGGCGAGGCGTGTTGTATTACTTGCGCGAAGTGTTCCCGCATGCGGTGACGCAACTTGACGAACGGTTGTCGGCCGCATGGCGCGGTGCGGGATTTGATCCCGCGGCGCTGGCCGATCCGCTCCAGCGTCCGAAGATCCGCTTCGGCACCTGGGTTGGCGGCGACCGCGACGGTCATCCGCTCGTGACTGCGGAAGTCACTGCCGCGACCTTGCGCGAACTCAGGCTCAACGCGTTGGTGGTGCTGCACCGTCAGCTCGGCGAGCTCGCATCGATGCTGCCGCTTTCCAGTCACTTCCAGGCGTTTCCGGAAGCGATGACGGAGCGGCTGGAGCGCTTCCGCCGGGCGGATCCGTCGTTGGCCGCCATGTTGCGCGCGCTGCATCCCGACGAACCATGGAGGCAATACGTGCTGCACCTGCAGGCGATGTTGCCGGTGACGTCCGGTGCGATCGACGACGCGCGGCTGATCGATGCGGGTGGGCATGCCATCCAATCGCCACGGGAGCTCGACGAGCACCTGCAGGCGCTTGCCGCGTCGCTGCATGCTTGCGGGGCGTCGCGACTGGCGCGCAGCGCGGTCGCGCCGCTGCGCCGCATGCTCGATGGATTCGGATTCCATCTGGCGGCGCTCGACATCCGGCAGAACAGCCGGTTCCACGATCAAGCGGTCGACCAATTGCTCGTTGCCGGTGGATTCGCCGACGCGGATTTCTCCGCTTGGGACGAGGACCGGCGGTTGCGTTTCCTCGCTGCCGAGCTGCAGTCGCCCAGGCCGTTTCTGAGCGCCGGTGTTGCGCTTGGTCCGGAGGCCGATGCGGTTCTTTCCTGTTACGCGGTGCTACGCGATCACATGCGGCGTCACGGACGTGACGGCATCGGTTCGCTCATCGTGAGCATGACGCGGTGTTTGTCCGACCTGTTGTCCGTCTATCTTCTCGCGCGTGAGGCGGGGCTCGCGCGCTGGACGAACGACGGCCTTGTCTGTGACGTGCCGGTGGTGCCCTTGTTCGAAACGCTCGACGATCTCGAGCGCGGTCCGCACATCGTGCGTGAATTTTTCGACCATCCGGTGACCCGCCGCAGTCTGCGCCGGGTGATTGCGCCGGGTGGAGTGATCGTGCCGGTGCAGCAGGTGATGATCGGCTATAGCGACAGCAACAAGGATTGCGGGATTCTTGCGAGCCAGTGGGCGATCCACCAGTCGCAGAGTGCGTTGACCGCGGTGGGACATGAGTCCGGCGTGAGGATCCGCTTTTTTCACGGCCGCGGCGGAACGATCAGCCGCGGTGCCGGACCCACCCACCGGTTTCTCGATGCCTTGCCCGCCGGATCGGCGGGTGGGGATCTGCGCATGACCGAACAGGGCGAAACCATCGCGCAGAAGTTCGGAACTATCGGGCTCGCCGTGCACAACTTGGAGCTGCTTCAGGCCGGCGTGGTCGGGGTGTCGCTTGATCCGCGCAGCGGAACGTGCGATCCGGCATGGGCCGACATCTGCGGGTTCCTCGCCGAACGCAGCCGCGAGTGCTACGACGCGCTGGTCGGCCAAGACGGGTTTCTCGATTACTTTTCACAAGCGACGCCGATCGACGCACTGGAAACGAGCCGGATCGGGTCGCGCCCCGCGCGACGTGGCGGCGGACGAACGCTTGCCGATCTCCGTGCGATTCCATGGGTGTTCGGTTGGAACCAGAGCCGCCACTACCTGCCCGGATGGTACGGCGTCGGCACCGCGCTGCGCAGGCTTTCCGAGGAGCGGGCCGACGGGTTCGCATGGTTGGTCGATCAACCGCGCGCCTCGAAGTTTCTTTATTACCTGCTCACCAACGTCGAGACCAACCTCGCCAGCGCCGATCGCGAGATGATGATCCTCTACGCTGGACTGGTGCGCGACCCGTCGGTCCGCGAAGCCGTGCTGGGTCGGATCCTCGACGAGTATGACATCACCCTGAGGATGATGTCGGAGGTGTTCGGCGGCAGGTTGGAACAACGTCGCCCGCGGATGCTCAAGACACTGCAACTGCGAGATGCGGGACTGCGCGCGCTGCACCGCCACCAGGTCCGCCTTCTCGCCGCGTGGCGCGAGGCCCGCGCCGCGGACACACCGGAAAAGGAAACCCTGCTGCCCCAGGTTCTGCTGAGCATCAACGCCATCGCCAGCGGCCTGCGCACCACGGGTTGAGCGAATGGCCGTCGGGTGGCTTGGGATGCCCCGAGGGATCCAGGCAGTTTGCCCACTACGGAGCCGACACTTTGGCTCAGAGACTCAGGCGATGGGCGCTGATTCAAATCCGCCTGAGCGGACGAGCCGGTTTACACTTCGGCAGTGTGGTTTGGAGGCAAGCTAACCATTTTGAATACATAAAATCATTGAAAAAAGATCAAGATGATATCTATTCTTTATCATTCCGATGCTCCCGTGATCGCGGAATGGGTGTGGTGCTGGGATTTTCTGGAAAAATATCAAATTCGGGCTTGTCAGGTCGGCGGCGGTTCCTATCTTCGCCGCCCCGCGACGTGCCCCGTCCTCTTCCCGGAGGCGGGGTTCTTTCACCAAGGGATTATCGGGTCAGCTCCGGAGAAAAGCCCTGACGAGGTTTCCTCGTGGCAGCTCCGGTTTGTCCCCACGCAACACCAGAACCACGCAGGAAATCATGCCGACCATCAACCAGCTTGTCCGCAAGGGACGACTCACTCCGCCGGAGAAGTCGAAGTCCCCTGCGCTCGCGAACTGCCCGCAGCGCCGTGGAGTGTGCCTCCAGGTGATGACCCGCACGCCGAAGAAGCCCAACTCGGCGCTTCGCAAGGTCGCCAAGGTGCGCCTCACCAACGGATACGAGGTGATCGCCTACATCGGCGGCGAAGGACACAATTTGCAGGAGCACTCGATCGTGCTCGTGCGCGGCGGCCGGGTGAAGGACTTGCCCGGCGTGCGCTACCACATCGTCCGCGGTTCGCTCGACACGCTCGGCGTCGACAAGCGTCGCCAAGGCCGTTCGAAGTACGGAGCCAAACGACCCAAGGCCGGCGCGGCACCCGCGAAGAAGTAACCGTTTCCAACCGCCCACTTCCCACCATCCACCGCCATGCCACGCCGCAAGCGAGTTTACACGAAACCCGACCGCCGCGACCCGCGCTACGACAGCCCGCTGGTCGGCCACCTGATCAGCAAGGTCATGACCGACGGCAAGCGCTCGCTCGCCCAG
>VHCM01000022.1 GCA_016871685.1 Verrucomicrobiota bacterium | reverse complement strand
ACCGCCAGGTCGACGGTGAGTTCGTCTCCCCATTTGCCCGCGACCGCGGGTCGGTCTCACAATCGATGGAGCGCCTGAACCGCGATATCGCCGTCTTTGAGCGGACCGCCGAGAAATCCTTCGTCGCCGGACGCCTGCTGCCGGCGCGTGAGTTGTATCAGATGATTCTGGATCAACATCCGGGCCATTCCCCGTCGTGGTGTCGGCTCGGGGTGGTGCACCTGAAGCTCGACGATGCGGCCGCGGCGGCCGAGACCTTCCGGCGCGCGGCGGAGCTCGATCCGCGGAATCCTTATGCGCATCGGATGCTTGGCTATTCGCTGATGTGCGCGGGCGACTCCAATGCGGCGGAGGCCGCGCTGCGCAAGTCGCTGGACCAGTCGCCCAACGACGCGCGTGGACGGATGCTTCTCGCCACGCTGTGCTACCGCAGCGGTCGGGCGCGCGAGGCGGAGTCGCAATTGAAGGCGGCGATCAACGCCGATCCGATGTCGGGTGATTCGTATTACAATCTCGCGCTGATCTGTTCGCGTGACGGCCGGATCGCCGACGCGCGGGAATTCTACAGGCAGGCGCTCGAACTCGGAGCGTTGCCTGATCCGAAACTTGAAGAGGCGATCTCGCGTCCATGATCCGCGCCATCACCAACGCGATCGCTCTGGTCCTCCTGGTCTCCTGTGCGGGAGACAAGGAGCCGGTTGACCGGTCGAGCCCGCAGCAAGCGCCGCGATCGTTGAGCCAACGGTTGAGCGAGGGCGGCGGCTACGTTCAGGATTCCGGAGGCAACTGGGTGCCGCGGCAGAACAAACGCAGCGCGTACGAGGGGAAGGACGCGGGTACAAAGCTGCGCAAGACACAGGAGACCAAGGACTTCGCGACCGAAGCGTACAAAAGCAAATCGTGGTGGGGCCGCAAAGAGTACGGGCGTCAATCCTACGAGGGCGGCACCGACGGCAGTCGCTTCCGCAAGGCATCGCGCGATCAGGGCAAGGGCGCGCGCGAAGCGGGATCGGCGGCGAAAGTGCCCGATCCTTACCGGACCGGGCAATACGGGACCGGGCCCGCGATCGAGTCGTCGCGCAAGCCGATGACCAAACCATCGGATGCCGAAACCGACGAGCGACGTCGGGTGTTTGACGCGCCCGATGTGGTCGACTGGCGTGAGCAGCGCCCGCTTACGATTCAGGAGACCCGGGGGATTCTCGGTCGTTGAGCCGCGCGGTTTGTGAAGCGGCTTTTTCCAGTGACTCACCCAGCAGGCGACGCAGCGTGTCCCATTTCCACGGGCGTCCTTCGAGGAAGAACGACTGGGAGACTTCGAGGCGGATTTCGATGGGCGCGGTGGTGTCGGATTCCGTTGATGCCGGTTCTTTCGCGCTGACCGCGCGTTCGAGCCGTGCGTCGAGCCCGGCCAACATCAGCGATTCACGCCACACGGCGGCCACATCGCAGGACGTGTCGGCCTGTGCGACGCAGGTGAGCACCACGCGTCCGTCTTCCCACGGCCGGGTGTGGACCCGCACGTGGAGCAGTCGCTCGCCTCGCCGGAGATGTTCGTTGATCCGCTGACGCATCGCGGTGCGGAACGCCCGCTCGTAGCGGTCGGCGAGTTTTTGTCTCGTTGGTTCCGGCAGTTCCTTCGAGAAGCGGCTCCAGCGATCGTCGCCTTCCTTCGAGAGATCGATGAGCAGGCGCGAAACATCGCCGTGGACGACAGGCGTGCGGAACATCATGCCAAGGAATTGCGTGAGGTTCAGAGCGCCCGGTTCCCATCCTTCGGAAGAGTGGAGCGCATCCTCGTTGCCGCGGAAGCACTCTCGATAGGTCTCGGGAACGGCGCAGGTGGCGTGCTCGCAAGTGAAGAGGAAGGCAGTCATGACCGGGGAACGCCCGATCCTGCTCCGCACGCGGCTGCATGGCAATCCCGCGGACGACGGATCTTCCCGCAAGGTTGAATAAATCGACCTGGTTTTCGTCGGATCCGTCATGAAGCAATTCCATGTCCTGCGCCGCAGGCTCCGCCCGTCGGCGATGTTGATTGCAGCCCTGATCGCCGTCACTGGCTCCGGCTGCATGACGACCTACGACGCGTGGGGTCGTCCGGTCCAATCGGTCGATCCCGGTGCGGCGATGGTGGGCGCGGCGGCGGCCGGGTTGATCGGCTACGCGATCGCCAGCGACCACGGTCATCATCACCATCGAGGGCACGTTCATGCCCACCACGGGTACGGGTATCATCATCGGCCCTATTGTCCTTGAATGGTGGATGCTTTCCGCGGGCGGGACGGATCCGGCGTCGGGGCATTTCGCCGATCCTGGCCGCCCGTGGTTCCAGGGTGGCAGGCACCTGCAAGCCGGGTGCCTGCCATTCCTCATCCGTTGCGCTTGAGCAGCGCTTGGCAGGCCCTGAGATCGAGCTTGCCGGACGCGAGTACGGGGATTTGCGGTACGGGAATGATGCGTTTGGGGCACCAAAGCGAGGGGATGCCCTCATCGAGCAGGCGATAGCGCAGTTCGATGCATTGTTGGTCGAGCTCTGTTTCAGGCATGGCCGAAAGCAGCACGATGGATTCGCCCTTCTGCGGATCGGGCACGCCAAGCACCGCGATCCGACGTTCGCCTTCGGCATCGAGGCCGAGCACCTTGTTGACCGCAGCCTCGATCGTCTCGTGAGGCACCATTTCACCGCCAATTTTTGAGAAGCGAGACATGCGACCCTCGATGTAGAGAAACCCGTCTTCATCAAGGCGGCCGACATCGCCGGTCTTGAACCAGCCGTCCCGGATCACCTCGGCGGATTTTTCCTGCTGACCAAGATAGCCCGGGAAGATGTTGGCACCTTTGATCCAGATGATGCCTTGTTGGTCGGCGGGGAGTGGTGCGTCGGTCTCGGGATGGGTGATGCGCACGGCCATGCCGGGCAGGAACTGGCCGACCGACCCGTCGCGCGACGAGGCGATGACCGGCTCGTCGCTGGTCGCGGTCGGATCGGGCAGATTGACGTGGGTGGCGGGCGAGGTTTCGGTGAGGCCGTATCCTTCCTGCGGATGAATGCCGAAGCGTTCGGCGAATGCGGTGGCGAGATTGCGCGGGAGTTTCTCCGCACCGGTGACGACGAGCTTGAGCGATGCAAGCTGAACCGGCTCGGCGCGTTTCATGAAGCCGCGGAGGAAGGTCGGCGTCGACAACAGGAGGTCGACCTGGTGCAGCGCGATGAGCTCGGCGAGCCGCTTCGATTCGAGAGGACTCGGATAGGTGACGAGGTCGACGCCCTCGATGCACGGGTACCAGAGGGTGACCGTGCAGCCGAAGGAGTGGAACAACGGCAGGCTGCCGAGCAAACTGGATCCCGGCGGCAGTTGCAGACGGGTTGCGAACTGGGTGACGTTGGCGAGCAGGTTGCGGTGGGTGAGCACCACCCCTTTGGGTTCCCCCGATGAGCCCGAGGTGAAGAGCAGAGTGGCCTCGTCGTCGCCGCGATGACGGTGCAGGCCGAGCATGCGGCCGAGGCGCGCCGCAGAGAGGAACTTCGAAACCACCGCCCACAGGATGATCTTGCGTTTGATCGCGGGCAGGGTGCGCTCGATCAGGATCAGATCGCGGTTCGCCGGCCATGGAAACGACGGGAACTTGCGCACGAATGGATCGGCGGTGATGAAGCGGTCGACTTCCGACTGCCGGATGCACGAGCGGATCGCGTCGGGTCCGGCGGTGAAGTTCAGATTCACCGGGATTTTCCCGGCGAAGAACACCGCGAGGTTGGCAACCAGTCCGGCTTTCCCTGGAGGCAGCACGATGGCGACCCGCGGTTGGTCGGTCTCGCGGCGGATGACCCGTGAAAACGCCAGCGCGGCGGCGAAGATCCGGTCGTAGCGCAGCACCGAATCGTCCGCCCCGTCGATGATGCGGCAAGTCGAGCCATGACGTTTCAACCCGGCGATGAGCGCCATGCCGAGGGATCCTTGCAGCAGCGTCCGCGTTGCGAAGGCCGATTCGGCGGCCTCGAGCAGCGCTTCGCGGAACCGGATGACACTGCAATCGCCCGCGGCCATGGGCTGCGAGAACGCGATCACCGCCGACGGCAGGTCGGTGGGCTCTTCGATCGACAAGCACGAGTCGCGCGGCGTGTCGATGGCCACGGCAATGACCGGCAGACCGAAAGCACACAGCGTTCGCAAGTGCGGGGTCGGAATGTGGCAGGGCGTGGCATTGCGCACCGCGCCACGACCAGGCACGTGGATGAGGACGCCGCCGTCGGTGAGCGACGACTTGAGTTGTTCACCGGCCGCTTGCGGCGCGCGATCGCGCTGCGAGAACATCGCACCGGAATTGCTGGACTCGAGGTAGCGACGAACCGCCGGATCGAGGTCTGACTGCTCCTCGACCAGCCAGGTGATCCTGCGGCCGGCGAACACCTTCTCGAGTTCTGGAAGATGGCAGGCGTCGAGGCGTCCCGGGATGACAAGAATGCCGGTGTCAGGGATTCGCTCGCGATGGAGGATCTGGATCGGCGGGGGATTCATGAAGTGGAGGTCGCGGAAATGTGTGGGGCAGGGGGCTGGCGAAGGGCCAACCGATTGAAGCCCGGGATCCGGTAAGGCGCACGGATTTTCCTCGGGTTCCCGGGAAGGGAGCTACGGCGGAAGCCGCAAATGGTGGATCGCTTCCACAAGATCGGCCTGATCGAGCCCCGCTGCGAGTCTTGCCCTGCCGACGGCTTCGAGAATGACGAAGCGGATCCTGCCCGCCGCGAATTTCTTGTCGGCGCGGAGCGCGCGCAGGATCGCGTCCGATTCGACGTCATCTGCCAGAACCAAGGGCAGGCGGAAGTGTCGGATCAGGTTGAGAATCCGTTGGGAGACCGCGGGGTCGAGCCGCGCGTGGCGCTCGGACAGAAACAACGCGGCGCGCATGCCGAGCGAGATGGCCTCACCATGCAGCAGTGACCCGTAGGGCACGGCAGCTTCGATCGCGTGACCAATCGTGTGGCCGAAGTTGAGCAACGCGCGGATGCCGAGCGTCTCATGCTCGTCGCTTTCGACGATGGCAGCCTTGATTGCGACGTTGCGCGCGATCAGCGAGGCGTCGACCCCGCGGTCGTCGGGATCGAGTGTCTCGAGCGTGGTGAACATCTCCGGATCGCGGATGGCGGCGTGCTTGATGATTTCAGCAAACCCTTCGTGGAACTCGCGGTCGGGCAGGGTGCGCAGCGTCATCGGATCCGCGAGCACAAGGCGTGGCTGGTGGAATGCGCCCACCAGGTTCTTGCCTTCATGGAGGTTGACCCCCGTTTTGCCGCCGACCGATGAATCGACTTGCGACACGATCGTGGTCGGCAGCTGGACGATCGGAATGCCGCGCTGGAAGATCGCCGCGACAAAGCCAGCGAGATCGCCGACGACTCCACCGCCCAGCGCGACCACCAGCGAGTGGCGATCGTGGCCGGCGCGGATCAACTCGCGGCAGAGGCGCTCGGCTTGCGCCAGTGACTTCGACGACTCGCCTGCGGGAATGGTGTGACTCGTGTGACGCAGTCCCGCGTCGGCTAGCGAACCGGCAAGTGCGTCCCCATGCAGCGCGGCCACCGTTTCGTCACAGATGACCGCCACACCGGATGCCGAGGTTGGCGCGATCTCGCGGATCCGCTCACCCGCTCGCACCAGTACGCCGTCCTCGACGACGACATCGTAGTGACGCTCTGCCAGATCGACCCGGACGGTGGGCATGCCGACAGCATGAATGAGGGATCGCCCGTGTCGATCCTGATCGCGGGGCCGAGGTCGGCCGATGCCGACGGCTCAGCTCTTCGGGACTTTCGGCACGACGAGTTTTTGTCCGGGACGGATCATCGAGCCGCTGATCTTGTTTGCCTTGCGAATGGCGGCGACCGAGCTGCCGTTGCGCTTGGCGATGGCGTCGAGCGTGTCGCCTTTCTTCACCACGTGGGTGGTGACCCGGGATTTTGGCTTGGCGACGGCGGTCCGCGAGGGCTGGCGGGTGGTGGTTTTCTGGACCGTCGACGCGGTGGTCTTCGGCTTGTAGGCGGGAGTGGATGCCTGGAACGGTGTGGCATCAGCTGGCGGCGAATCGTTTTCGGCGTAGAGCGGTGCCTCATCGGCGAGGCTGCGGGTTTTCTTCCCAGGGCGGCGCCATTTCGATGGATCGTCCGCCCAGTCTTCCCGGTAGTTTCCGTGAGCGTCGAACGGGCCAACGCCGTAGTCTTCTTCGGCGGTCGGATTCTGGGTGTTGGCGCAACTGGCAAGGAGCGCGAAGAGCGGGGCGGCGAGGAGTGGGAAAAGGTGGCGCGGTTTCATGAATGCAGGTAAATGAACGCGGAAATCATGACGGCGCGATGGGAGCGCTGCAACCGATAATTTCAAATCCGGACCGGATTGAGTGTTGGCGTCGTGCTGTGGGTGGACCCCGTTTTCCGGGACGATCGCGCATTCGGGCTTGCGGTCAGGCCAGCGGAATGGCATGGATTGGCTCGCCAGTTTTTCCGGGGCATTAGCTCAGTTGGTAGAGCGTCTCGTTCGCAATGAGAAGGTCAGCGGTTCGAATCCGCTATGCTCCATTTTCCGGATCCTCCCATCACTGTGATGGACGACCATCCCGTCTGGCTGATGCCCGGAATCCAACGCCAACGGGTGAGTGGATTCTGCTCGACCTGAAGTCGCTGCGGGGCGATGAAATCCACGTCGCTGCCGGGTGTCGCACCGCCCCGCACGTCGTCGATCCGCCACGACATGTCGCATCCCTACCTGCCGGTCCTCGTGTTCTTTGCCGTGGCATTGCTGGTGCCCCTCGGCTCGCTGGCGCTGGCGCGCTTGTGGATGCGGGGATTCACCCCGCTGAAGCGCGGCCGGACGAAGAACGACTTTTATGAATGCGGTGTCGAACCGCTCAGCGCGCCGCAGTCGCGGTTCCATTCACAATACTACCTGTTCGGCCTGTTGTTTTTGATTTTCGACGTCGAGACGGTGTTTCTGCTGCCGTTCGCCGTGGCCTTTCTCGATCTCTCGCCCGGCTCGTTCCTGATCGCCATGCTCTTCCTGCTGCTGCTCGCGGAGGGACTCGTCTGGGCCTGGGCGAAGGGACTGCTCACCTGGCGCACGCCGGCGAAAACCCCGATCGTGATCCATGGCGATTGACCCGACACTGGCGAGGGAGCTGAAGGCAAGCGGCGTGCATGTCACGTCGCTCGAGCAGTTGGTCAACTGGGGTCGTTCAAGTTCGCTCTGGCCGCTGCAGTTCGGTCTCGCCTGCTGCGCGATCGAGATGATCTCCGCGACCATGGCGAAATACGACATGGCCCGCTTCGGGGCCGAGGTCTTCCGCCCGTCACCGCGCCAAGCCGACCTGATGATCGTTGCCGGCACCGTCACCAAGAAGATGGCCCCGCAGGTGGTTCGCCTCTACAACCAGATGGCTGAGCCAAAATATGTGATCGCCATGGGTGCCTGCGCGATTTCCGGCGGACCCTTCAAGGAGGGCTACAACGTGCTCAAGGGGATCGACCGCTTCATCCCGGTCGACGTGGTGATTCCCGGATGTCCGCCGCGCCCCGAGGCATTGCTCGACGGGTTGATCGCGCTGCAGGAAAAAATCCGCGGTGAAAAACTGACCGGAAGTGCGCGCGCCAGGCATGCCGACCCGGATGCGCCCGCCGAGATGCCGATACCCGAGTGCGGTGCCCACGACATCGTGCCCGTGGCCAACCGCGGGATCTGGAATCCGCCGGTGATCGAGCGCGAGGAAGGAGGTGCGGAATGAGCGCCGATCCTGCCGTCGTCCTCGAATCGCTGCGCGCGGCGATCGTTGGCCTCCGGGCGGATCTGCGACGCAACCCGGGCCCAGCCGCGCAGCATTCGATCCTCGTCGATCCCGACCACCTGCTGCCGGTGATGCGGCACCTCCGCGACCATTGCGGGTTCGACTTGCTCACCAATCTCGCGGGCATCGACTGGCCCGATCCCAAGCTGGCCGACGCCGTGGCGGTGCCGGATGACGCGGGCGATGCCGCGGTTCGCGCCGCCGGGGGATTTCTCGAAGTCGTCTATCACCTCGACTCGACCAAGACGCGCGGTGCGCCACTGGTGCTGCGCGCGCGCACGGCCGATCGTTCGGACCAAGTCTCGATCCCGTCGGTGGTCGGCGTGTTCCGCAGCGCGGAGTTCCAGGAACGCGAGCTGTTCGATTTGTTCGGCATTCACTTCACCGGTCACCCCGACCTGCGCCGCATCCTGATGTGGGATGCGTTCGAGGATCATCCGATGCGCAAGGATTACGTCGCGCCGGACGATTACGAATACGAGCCGACGCCACACGGCGATGTGCTGGAGAAAGCCAGGAAACACGATCCGCCCAAGCCCTGATTTCCCGAATGAATCCCATGCCGGTCATCTGTGGTTCAATCCCCGGTTTTTCGGAATGATTTCCGATCCTCCCATCTTCAACTCATCGCCGGTTCTCGAAGGAACCGACGAGGATCAGCTGCTGCGCGTGTCGCTCGGGCCGCAGCACCCGTCGACCCACGGCGTGTTCCGCATGAACGTCGAACTCGACGGCGAGACGGTGGTGAAGCTCAAGCCGGTCTTCGGCTATCTGCACCGCAACCACGAGAAGATCGCCGAAACCACCGGCTACCTCGGGTCGATGCCCTACACCGACCGCCTCGACTACATCTGCCCGCTGAGCAACAACTGGGCGTACGCGCTGTCCGTCGAGAAACTCGCGGGCATCGAGGTGCCCGAGCGCGCGCAGCACATGCGCGTGATCCTCGCCGAACTCACCCGGTTGGTGAATCACACGGCATTCATGGGATTCATCCTCGCCGACATGGGCGCGTGGGGATCGGCATTGATGTACGCTTTCCGTGAGCGCGAAAAAATCCTCGACCTGTTCGAGGATCTCACCGGCGCGCGGATGATGGCGAATTTCATGCGCTTCGGCGGCTGCCGCAACGACTTCCCCGACGGCTGGGATGCGCGCTTGCGGACACTGATTGACCATTACCCGCACTTTCTCGACGAGATGGAGGAATTCTTGCTTGGCAACGAAATCCTGCTCGCGCGGACGCGCGACGTCGGCGCACTGCCGAAGGAATCGCTGATCAACGGCGGTGTCACCGGCCCGATGCTGCGCGCGGCAGGAGTGAATCACGACCTGCGCAAGGCCGATCCCTACGGCATCTACGACCGGTTTTCGTTCCGCATCCCGCTGGGCGAGGTCGGCGACTGCTACGACCGCATCATGATCCGCTTTCTGGAGATGCGCGAGTCGCTCGGCATTCTCAAGCAGGCTGCCGCGGCGCTGCCCGGCGGGGATTTCGTCAACCCGAAGATCAAGATCCGCAACTTCAAACCGCCCGTCGGCGAGTCGTACGCGCGCGTTGAAGGACCGAAGGGCGAGCTGGGATTCTACCTCGTCAGCGACGGCGGACCCAATCCGTACCGATACCGCGTCCGCCCGCCGAGTTTCATCAACCTCACGCTGCTCGAGGACATGTGTCTCGGGCTCGACCTCGCCGATGTGGTCATCATCCTCGGCAGCATCGACATCGTCCTAGGCGAAGTGGACCGCTGAATCCCGCATGAACGACGCAACGTCATCCCCGAAGCCGCCCGGCAAGCGATGGTCGCTGCCCGGTGCGGGCTTGCTCAAAGGAATGGCCGTGACCGGCCGCAACCTGGTGGGGAGCTTCTTCACGAAGGAGCGCATGACGACCGTGCAGTATCCGGAGCAGCGCGCACCGATCAGCCCGAACTTCCGGAATTTCCCGTTCCTCGTGCACGACGGCGACGATCCTGATGCCGGTCTGCGCTGCGTGGCGTGCTCGATCTGCGAGAAGGAATGCCCGCCGCAGTGCATTTACATCGTGCTCGAGCGCGATGCAGAGGGTAAGTCGCTCAAGCGTCCGAAGATCTTCGACATCGATGTGTCGGTGTGCATGAACTGCGGCATTTGCGCCGAGGTTTGTCCGTTCGATGCGATCTACATGGACGGCGAGTACGAGTTGAGTACTGGTGATCGTTTTGAGGGACTGCTGTTCCACAAAGAGCGTTTGGCGAAATCCGCGGACTACCACATGCGCCTGAGGCCGAAGGAGGCGACTCAAGTGATGGAGCGCCGCAAGGCCGAGGAGGAGAAGAAGGCCGCCGCCGCCGCGGCGAAGGCCGCCAAGGCGAAGGCGGTGAAGGATGCCGATGCGAATCCTACGGCATCCGCGAATCCGAAACCCGAAGGAGGTGAGGCATGACGGCATCGCCCGCTGCCGTGGATGCGGCCGGATGGTTCGCGCCCGAGCAACTGCCGATGCTGCCGCAGCGCCTCGTCGAGCATCTGCTTTCCCTCACGGGAGCGCCTGAGGTGTTGATCTCGATCGCAGGCATCGCCGCATCCGCGGGCACGGTGCTGTTGGTGTTCTCCTCGGCATTCGCGCTGCTTTCGCTGATCGAGCGCAAGGTGCTGGCGCGGGCGCAGAACCGGATCGGCCCGAACCGTGCGGGGTGGTTCGGCCTCCTGCAGCCGCTGGCCGACGGCATCAAGATGCTCACCAAGGAAGATGTCGTTCCGGACAAGGCGGAGAAATTCCTGCACTTCCTCGCGCCGGTGCTCATCGTTCTGCCTGCGATCCTTGCGCTTGGTGTGCTGCCTTACGGCCGTGATTGGACGCCACTTCCGCTTGAGGCCGGGCTGCTGTTTTTCTTCGCGATCGGCGCGCTCACCGAGCTTTCCGTGTTCATCGCCGGTTGGGCGAGCGGTTCGAAATTCCCGATGCTCGGCGCGATGCGCGCGATCTCGCAGATGGTCAGCTACGAACTACCGCTGATTCTCTCCGCGCTCGGCGTCGTGATGGTGTCGGGCACCTTGTCGCTGCAAGAGATCGCCGCGCAACAATCCGGATTCCACTTTGGATTCATCCCTGCATGGAATTTGTTCACCCCCTGGGGACTGGTGGCGGGCCTGCTGTTCTTCATCTGCAGCATCGCCGAGGCAAACCGCAGTCCGTTCGACCTGCCGGAAGGGGAATCGGAAATCGTCGCCGGCCACATGACCGAGTACTCCGGATTCAAATACGCGCTGTTCTTCATGGGTGAATATCTCGGGCTGTTCGCGATCGCCGGACTCGGCATCACCTTGTTCCTCGGCGGATGGCAACCGCCAGTGCCCGGCTTGGCATACGTGCCGTCGTGGGTCTGGTTCGCCGCCAAGATCTCGGTCGTCATCTTTCTTTATCTGTGGATCCGCGCGAGCTTCCCGCGCTTGCGTATCGACCAACTGATGCGCTTCGCCTGGCTCTGCATGATCCCGATGGCGCTGCTCACTTTGCCGGCCGCAGCGATTTGGCATTTCACCGGTCGTGGCGCATTCTCGTGGCTCGTCACCCTGCCGCTGCTGCTCGTCCCATGGATCATCCTCGGCAACGTTTTCAACCGCCGCCTCGCGCCCGGCCGTCGACGCTATCGCTTCGCCGATGGTTGAGATCCGCGACGCCGATCCATCCCGCCTCACTCCATGATTCCGCTGCTCATCCTCGCACCGCTGATCCTCCTCGCCGCCGTCGGCGCGGTGTGGAAGGCGCGTCCCGTGCATGCGGCTTTGTTCCTCGCTCTCGCGCTCTCGTTCACCGCGGTGCTGTACCTCGCGCTCGGCGCGGATTTCATCGGACTGGTGCAATTCATGGTCTACGTCGGGGCGGTCGCGGTGCTGATCGTGTTCTCTCTTCTCATCATCCATCGCGGTGACGAATCCGAGGAAGCCGCACGGCGCCGACGCGCGTTGCCGCTGGGTCTTTTGTGCGCGCTGCCGGTACCGGTCGTGATTCTCGCCGCTGTCTCTCGTGGAGCGCCCACGACAGTCGAGGGAGCTCCGGTCCTTTCCGTTCGGCAGCTCGGCACACTGTTGTTCACAACCCATGCACCTGCGGTGATCGCAGTGGTGGTGCTGCTCACCGCCGTGATGGTCGGTGCCGCCCTGTTGGCCCGTGAACCCCAGCCCGACCGTCGGCCATGAATCCGCTCGCCCTGTTGCTTGTCCTTTCTTCGGTGCTATTCGCGCTGGGACTGCTCGCCGTGCTCACGCGCCGCAATGCAATCCTCGTGCTGGTGGGCGTCGAACTCATGCTCAACGCCGCCAACATCAACTTCATCGCCTTCTGGCGCTATGGTCCGCCCGACCCGCAGCTCAACGGACCGATCTTCGTTCTGTTTTCCATCGCCATCGCCGCCGCGGAAGCCGCGGTCGGCCTCGCAATCATCCTGATGGCCTGCCGACACCTCCGCTCCACCGACATGAACCGCTTGGATTCGCTGCATGGTTGAAGCCCTTACATCCGGCCATCACGGAGTGCTCTGGCTTGTGCCACTGCTGCCCTTCGCGGCCGCGGGCCTGCTGGCCTTGCTGCCCGACAAACGCGGTCGACTGGCCTCGCTCGTTGTGATCGGCGCGCTCGCGGGGTCGTTGGTCGTCGCCGCGTGCGCGTTGATCGGCGTGCTGCATCCGGCCGACGGGGGAGGGGTGATGCGCTCGGCATCGTCGTTTGTCTGGTTCGCCATCGGAGATGAACCGCTGCGCATCGGCCTGCTGCTCGATCCGCTCGGCGCAGGGATGGGCGCGATGGTCGCCTTTGTGGCGTTGTTGATCTTGCTCTACAGCCGCGGCTACATGGCCGATGACCGCCGCTTCGGACGCTTCTTCACCTTCCTTTCATTGTTCTGCGGTGCGATGTTGCTCGCTGTTTACTCGAACAGCTTGCTGCTGCTGTTTGTTGCGTGGGAACTGGTCGGACTGGCCTCATACCTGCTGATCGGTTTTTATTTTAAAAAGCCCGCCGCCGCGGCGGCTGCGCAAAAAGCGTTCATCACCACGCGGATCGGGGACATGGCGTTCTTCATCGGCATGATCTGGCTGAATTCGCGCGCCGGCACGCTCTTGTTCTACGATGGAGGAAACGGTCTGCTGGAATCCGGTGCGCTCGCGTCGCTGGCGGGAGCGACTACTTTTGGCGGAATCACCCTCTCCGCCGCCGCGTCGTTGCTCATCCTGATCGGTGCGATGGGCAAGTCGGGGCAGGTGCCGCTGCACACGTGGCTGCCCGATGCGATGGAAGGCCCCACGCCGGTGTCGGCGCTGATCCATGCCGCGACGATGGTCGCCGCCGGCGTCTTCCTCGTCGCGCGCACGCACCCGATCTTCGCCGTCGGCGGCGAAGCGGGCATCGCCCTTGCCGCGACCGCATGGATCGGTGCCATTACCGCGCTCTACGCCTCGCTGGTGGCGGTGGCCCAGCACGACATCAAGCGCATCCTAGCCTACTCGACGGTGTCGCAGCTTGGCTTTATGATGGTCGCACTCGGCACCGGCGGCGTCGCCGCAGCGATGCTCCATCTGGTCGCACATGCGCTTTTCAAGGCGTTGCTGTTCCTCTCCGCCGGTTCGGTGATCCATGGTTGCGGCGGCGAGCAGGACATCCGGCGCATGGGCGGACTGCGCAAGGCGATGCCGCTCACCTTCGCCACCTACGCGGTGGGCATGATGGCGCTTTCCGGATTCCCATTTGTTTTTTCCGGCTTCTGGAGCAAGGAGGCCGTGTTCCACAGCGCGAAATCCTGGCCGGGGGGCAACGGGCCGTTCCTGCTGGTGGTGCTCGCGGCCTGCCTCACGGCGTTCTACATGACGCGTCAGGCGCTGCTCGTCTTTTTCGGCACACCGCGCGATCCGCGCATCCATGCGCACGAGAGTCCGCTGCCAATGACGCTGCCGCTGGTGGTACTGGCCACGGCCACCATGCTGCTCTCGCTCGTCGGCACACCGGCCTGGCCGTGGTTCGAACGCTGGCTCGACGGCACGCGCGCTGCGTTCGATCCGGCGGCGTTGACCAAACCCGGCACGACCGGATTGATCGTCCTCTCGCTTGTCATCGTCACCGCCGGTGTCACCGCCGCCTGGCGCGTTTATGGCATCACCGCGCCGCGTGATGCGTCGGCTCCTGATCCGCTCGCATCGAAAACCGGCCGCTTGTGGCGTGTGTTCGAACACGCGATGAGCTTCAACGCGCTCTACCGCAAGGCGGTCATCGGCCCGCTCGCCTTCATCGCGGGCGGCATCGATGCGCTCGAGCGCATGGTCTTCCATCGGTCGATGGCCAACGGCGAGCGCATCCTCAAGGACGTCGGCCGATCCGCCGGCCGGATCGATGAATCCGCGATCAACCCGGGATTCGACCGGCTTTGCGGCGGAATCGAACATCAGGCGTCCTCGACATCGAAATCGCAATCGGGCAGACCCCAGGCGGGACTGCGCGCGATCGGCTTGGCAACCGCAGCCTGCATCGCGCTGTATCTCTGGCTTTCTTCACGCTGACGCATGACCTTGCTTTTCCTCACGCTGTTTCCGCTCGTCGGCGCGCTCTGCCTGGGCCTGTCGCGCAACGTCGCTTGCGGACGTGCGGCGACGGCGTGGTCGGCCGCCACGCTGGTGGTCGCCGCTCTGCTGGTGCGGCCCGGCATGTCGTGGTCGCTCGCTTGGTTGCCCGACGTCGGCATGACCCTGCGCTTCGAAGCCGACGGCCTCTCGTGGTTGTTCCTGCTGCTCACGGCGGTGGTCACGCTCGTCGCGGTGGCGGCGTCGTGGCTCACCGGTCGCAACGACCGGGGATATCACGCGCTGGTGCTTGTGTTGCAGTCGGCCTTGTTCGGTGTGTTCACGGCGCGGCATTTCATTCCGTGGTTCCTTTGCTGGGAAATGACGCTGATTCCCGCTTTCTTGTTGATCCGCCTGTGGGGCGGTCCCGCCGCGCCACAAGCGGCGATGCGGTTTTTCATGATGACACTCGGCGGCAGCGTCTTCCTGCTTGTCGGCTTTCTCGCGCTGCAACTCAGTGCGGGAACCATGGACTTCGATTCGCTCGCGGCGTTGGCGGGGGAGGGGCGGTTGGTTGATGCGCTCGAACACGGATTTGCAGCCACCGGAGCGGATGGTCGCACCTTGCTCGTGCTGATCGCCGTGGCGGTGTTGATCGGCATCGCGGTGAAGATTCCCATCGTGCCGTTCCACACCTGGCTCCCGTCGGCCTATGCCGAGGCACCGTCGCCGGTGACGATGCTGCTCACCGGGCTGCTCTCGAAAATGGGAGTGTTCGCGTTGCTGTGGATCTTCCTGCCGGTGTTCGCGGAGGTGCTGCCGGTATTCGCAACGCCGCTCGCATGGCTCGCGGTGGCCACGGTGATCCTCGGTGCACTCGCCGCGCTGGCGCAGACCGATCTCAAGCGCATGCTGGCGTATTCCTCGGTGAACCACCTCGGCTATTGCGTGCTGGCAGTCGCCGCTGCTGGTGCAGCGGGATCCGCACGTCCCGCGATGACCTCGGCGATGGCGGGCACGGTGCTTCAAGCGATCAACCACGGGATCATCGCCACCGCGTTGTTTCTTGGTATTACCATTCTCGAACACCGTTCCCGCGGTCGCCGCCACATCGGTAACTTCGGCGGACTGCGCGCCCGCATGCCGGTGTTCTGCGGCTGTCTCGGCATCGCCGTCTTTGCATCGCTCGGCCTGCCGGGCCTCAGCGGCTTCATCGGCGAGTTCCTGATTTTCAACGGTGCGTTCTCTGCGGTGCCTGCCGCGACATCGGTGTGTGTCGCGGGCCTGTTGCTGACGGCGGTCTTCCTGCTGCGGATGATGCGCATGGTCTTTTGGGGCCCGCTCAAGCCCGCGTGCGCGACCTGGCCCGACCTGACCAAGCCGGAACGCGCCTTGTTCGCGGTGTTGATCTTGCTGATCCTCCTGCCGGGTGTCTGGCCGCAAATGCTCCTGCATCATGCCAACCCCGTCGTCCTCGAATTGATCGATCTGCTCCGTCCGATCCCATGACGCCGCTCTGGTCACTTCTCTTTCCATTTGCTGGCGCGCTTGCCGTGCTGCTGCTGCCCGCGCGCGCGGCGGCGCTGTCGCGTGTGATCGCTCTGGCGGCATCGCTCGGCACGACGATCGCTGCGGCCTCGGGATGCCTGAAGCGACTGGGTGATACCGCTTCACCGGTCTGGTCGCTGGATCTTGAATGGATTCCCCAACTCGGATCGCGATTCCATCTCGCCGCCGACGGGCTCGCGCTCCCGCTGTTATTGCTCAACGGCATCGTCGCCATCGCGGGCGTCCTCTTCTCCTGGAACATCACGCAGCGCCCGCGCGCGTTTTTCTCGCTCGTCCTCGCGATCATCGGCGGCGTCTCAGGTGTGTTCCTCAGCCGGGATGCTTTTTTGATGTTCGTCTTTTATGAAATCGTGATCGTGCCGAAGTACTTGCTGATCGTCGCATGGGGGTCCACCAACCGCGAGTACGGCGCGATGAAGCTGACGATGTACTCGATCGGTGCCAGCGCGCTGATCCTGCTCGGCCTCGCCGCCGCCTATGCGGCTTCGGGTTCGGCGGGTTTCGACATCGCGGGGCTCGCCGCGGCCGGATTTCCCAAGGGGTTCCAGCTCTGGGCCTTTCCGGTCCTGTTCCTCGGCTTTGTGGTTCTCGCGGGCATCTGGCCGTTCCACACCTGGGCGCCTACCGGTCACGTCGCCGCGCCCACCGCGGCATCGATGCTGCTCGCGGGGGTGGTGATGAAACTCGGTGCCTACGGCGCGCTGTGTGTGGCGATGCCGCTGTTTCCCGATGGATTCGCATTCTGGCGCCCGGCGATCGCGGTGCTGGCCGTCGCGGGCATCCTGCACGGCGCGTTCACCGCGCTCACGCGTCGGGATCTGAAATTCGTCATCGGCTATTCGAGTGTGAGCCACATGGGATTTATCCTGCTTGGCATGGCCGCGGCCACCCACTGGGGACTGCGTGGAGCGGTGTTGCAGATGATCTCGCACGGCATCATCGCCGGATTGCTCTTCGGCATCGCGGGGCGGGTGATTTACGAGCGGACCCACACGCGCGACCTTGACGCCCTGCAGCGCTTCAATCTGTGGAAATCGCTGCCTGCTGCCGCAGTCGCATTCACGCTGGCCAGCGCGGCATCGATGGGACTGCCGGGCTTCAGCGGATTTGTCGCGGAAGTCTCGGTGCTGATCGGACTGTGGGAATCGTACCCGTGGCTCGTGCCGTTGGTTGCTCTGGGGATTCTCATCACCGGTGCGTTCACGCTGCGCGCGCTTTGCCGGACCTGTTTCCCGGATGCCGCTGCCTCTTTGGCAATTCCCGTCCGCATGCCGTCGCTCACTTGGCCGGAAACCACCGCGATCGTGCTGTTGCTCGCCGTGTCGCTCGCCATCGGCCTCCATCCCTCGCCTTGGATCTCGCTCATCAATGACGGGCTGGATTCGCCGGTCTTTCAACCCATCCTTCAACGGCCGTGAACGCCGCCGCCATGTTCCAATCCCTGCTGCCGGAATCCGTGCTGGTGCTCACGGCGCTGATCCTGCTCGGCCTCGCCGTTTCAAAGCGCGTCGGCGCCGTCGGCGCGCAACGCGTCGCCGCAGCAGGCACGCTCGTCGCGCTTGCGCTGATGCTGCGCGGTGGCGGGGCGGAGCCCGGCGGCACGGGCCTGATCCTCGCCGATCCGCTGGCGCATCTGGCGAAGAGCGTGCTGCTGGTGGTGGGATTTCTCGCCTTGCTGCTGCCGATCGCGCCGAAGGAAACCGAGCATCCGGGCGAATACCACGCGCTTCTGTTGTTCGCGCTCACCGGTCTGATGCTCGCCACCGGGACCGAGCATCTGCTGATGTTGTTCATTTCACTGGAACTCGGTAGCCTGTCGCTCTACCTGCTCGCCGGATTTCCGCGCACACCGCGCGCCGCCGAGGCTTCGCTCAAGTACTTCCTGTTCGGCGCGGTTTCCGCCGCGTTCCTCTGGTTCGGATTGAGCCTGCTCTACGGGTTCTCCGGAGGTGCCATGCTTCTGGATGTGGCAGCGCGCCTGCAGTCCGCGCCCGATGCGGCGCTGGCTTTCGCCGGTCTCGCGATGGTGCTCGCAGGCCTCGCATTCAAGCTCGCCGCCGCGCCATTCCACGCTTGGGCACCGGATGTGTATCAAGGTGCGCCCGCCACCACCGTCGCGCTGGTGGCCGCCGCGTCGAAGGTGGCCGCACTCGTCGTCCTGCTGCGGATCCTCATCACCGGATTCGACGCACTCGCGGGCTCTGCCGCATGGGGAGCGATGATCTCCGGCAGCTCGATGTGGCTCGCCGCGCTCGCAGCTGTCTCGATGATCTATGGCAACTTGCTCGCGCTCGTGCAACGCAGCGTCCGCCGCTTGTTGGCTTACTCGGCAATCGCCAATGCCGGCTATCTGCTCGTCGGCCTCTCTACCAACCATCCTTCCGCGCAGGCCGCGGCATTGACTTACGCGGTGATCTACAGCATCGCCACTCTCGGCGCTCTCGCCGTCACCGCCGCCGTCGAGCGCGACCACGGTGACGATTCCCGCAACGCGTTCGATGGACTGGTCCACCGCTCGCCGTTGCTCGCAGTCGCACTGCTGGTCTGCCTCGCTTCACTCGCCGGATTGCCGCCACTCGCCGGATTCACCGGCAAGTTCGTGCTGTTCACCCAGTCGCTCGCCGCCGTCCCGTCCCATGGCCTCGTCTGGCTGGTCGCCATCGCCGTCGTCACCAGCGCGGTCTCGCTGCGCTACTATCTGGTGATCGTAAAACATGCGTTCGCCGGAAAACCGGAGTCGCATATTGAATTCAAAAAGATCACATTCGAACAGGGTCTTGCGGTGGCCTTGCCGGCATTGGCCCTGGTGGTCCTCGGGTTGTTTCCCTCCTGGCTGCTGGAGCCCGTCACCCGGGTGATTTCGCAACTCGCCGCACGTTGAGGGGATTTCCCGGGTTGGCGACAATTGAAAACCAGTGTAGACTGATGTTGTGGCGGAGCCGTCATCGAAGTCCAACCTGCCGATCGAACTGAAGGGCAAGCTTCTGCTGGCCGATCCCTCGCTTCGCGACGGGGTCTTCGATCACTCGGTGATTCTCCTGACGCATCACCAACACGCCGACGGTGCCGCGGGATTTATTCTGAATCATCCGACCGGCAAGCTCGCAGGCGAATTCCTCAAAGGCGATGAGTTCGCCGCGCTTCGTCAATTGGAAGTGCATCATGGCGGCCCCGTGGCCTCCGACCAGATGACCTTTGCATCATTCTGGTGGCAGCCGAAATCGGGACTGCGCTGGTCGGTGCGCATCACCGCGGGACAGGCCGCCGCACAGATGCGCATGCCCGGCCGGATCGTTCGCGCATTCATCGGCTACGCCGGGTGGAGCGCGGGCCAGTTGGAGTCGGAGCTTGCCCGCACGTCGTGGTTCCCGCTCGCTGCGGCGCGCGACCTCCTCGGTCATCCCCACCAACCGCAGCTCTGGAGCGAACTCATGAGACGCATTTCCCCGTTCCACCGCATCCTCGCAGAGGCACCGCGCGATCCGAGCCTCAATTGATCGCGGAATCGGGATTGCGAGAACCTCCTGAAGACTGTTGGATCCGCCCGCAATCCCCGATCCAAAGTCCATTCCCATGTCCGGCACATCAGTCGTCTTCAGCCCCATCGACGAAATCATCGCCGAAATCGCCGCCGGCAGGCTCGTCATCTGCGCTGACGATCCGTCTCGAGAGAACGAGGCCGATCTGGTCGGTGCCGCCTCGCTCTGCACGGCGGAAATGGTCAACTTCATGGCAGTGCACGGACGCGGCTTGGTCTGTGCGCCGCTTTCGCTAGCGCGCACCGACGAACTTGATCTGCCGCAAATGACCCGCCGCAACGAGGAGGGCCACAAAACGGCGTTCACCGTCAGCGTCGACGCCTCGCGCGGGATCACCACCGGGATCTCCGCAGCCGATCGCGCGCTGACGCTGCGACTGCTCGCGGACGCGTCCGCAGGTGCCGATTCTTTCGTCAAACCCGGCCACATTTTCCCGTTGAGAGCGACTCCCGGCGGCGTGTTGCGCCGCGCCGGCCACACCGAGGCCGCAGTCGATCTCGCCCGGCTCGCGGGATTGCCCGAAGCCGCGGTGATCTGCGAGATCATCAACGACGACGGAACGATGGCCCGCGTCGGCGGACTCGGCAGCTATCAGCAAAAGCACGGGCTGAAGGCCTGCACGATCGCTCAGCTGATCGAATACCGCAGCCGCTCCGAAAAGCTGGTCATGCGCGAAGAGTCCATCCGGCTTCCCACCGACTTCGGCGAGTTCGACTGTCATCTCTACCGCATCACCACCGATGGCAGTCATCATCTTGCGCTCACCCGTGGTGCGATTTCCCCGGATGAACCGGTGCTGGTGCGCGTGCACTCGGAATGCCTCACCGGTGATGTGTTCCAGTCGCGCCGCTGCGATTGCGGCGGACAACTCCACGCGGCAATGGCGCACATCGCGGCATCCGGCGGCGTGCTGCTCTACCTGCGTCAGGAAGGACGCGGCATCGGGCTCTCCGCGAAAATCCACGCCTACAAATTGCAGGAACAGGGACTCGATACGGTCGAGGCCAACGAGAGACTCGGGTTTTCTTCGGACCTGCGCGACTACGGCATGGGCGCGCAGATTCTCGCCGACCTCGGAGTCCGTCGCATCCGGCTGCTCACCAACAATCCGAAAAAGGTCATCGGTCTTGAAGGATACGGCCTCGAAATCGTCGAGCAGTTGCCGATCGCCATGCCCGCCAATCCGCACAACGAGAAATACCTCGAAACCAAGCGCGCGCGGATGGGGCACCTGCTTTGACAGAGGGATCAGCCGGTCACTCGCGACCACAGCACCTTGAGATAGCGCGATTCGGGGTAGTTCGACAGCACGGGGTGATCGGGACCGGCACCGGTCCGGTCGATGATCTGCAGCCGCCTGCCGAGCTTGTGGGCGGATTGGATGACGACGCGCTCGAATGCCTCTGCCGGAAGGCGACCGGAACAGGAACAGGTGACAAACCAGCCGCCGGGCTCGACCAACTGCATCGCCAGCTTGTTCAAGTCGGCGTACTTGCCCATGCCGAATTCATCCTCCGGTCCGTGAATGAACTTCGGAGGGTCGGCAATCACCAGATCCCATTTGCGGCCGTTGCCGATCATCGTGCGTATCCAAGTGAAGCAGTCTGCGTGGGTGAACGCCGCCTTCGCCTGATTGAGATTCGCGTTGCGCCTCGCCATCGCCACCGCGTTTTCGTCCAGATCGACACCAGTGACCTCGAGTGCCCCGGCCAGCGCTGCGGAGATGGCGAAACCTCCGGTGTAGCAACAAAGATCGAGTACCCGGCGGCCCGCCGCCATCGACGCGAACTTGCGACGGTTGTCGCGCTGATCGCAGAAAAACCCGGTCTTGTGACCGGATGCGAAATCCACCTCGTAGCGGATGCCCGATTCGCAAATCCTCACCTTGCGCACGTCCTCGGAAGATACGCCGCCGGTTCTCGGAATGCCCTCCACCCGGCCGAGCGACTCGTCGATGGAAACCACCGTCCTGGTGGTGCCGAACGACTCATGCAGCAGTGGCAGCCATCGCGGCAGCCGCTGCCAAGCGGCGAGCGTCGTGATCTCCACCGAGAGGACGTCGGCGAATTTGTCGGCCACCAGTCCGGGAAGGAAGTCCGCGTCGCCATGGACGCAGCGGAAACTGTCGGTGCCAGAATCCTGCGGGACAAGCTGACGCCGCAACTCCGCGGCGCGGTGGATCGCCTCATCGAAAAACGATTCATCCAAGTCGTCGGTCGAGTGACTCACCAACCGCAGCGGCATGCGCGATTTCGGATTCCACAATCCCCAGCCGAAAGGGGAGCCATCGCGGCTCACCACCCGCACGAGATCGCCGGGCTGGGCGTCGGCGGATACCTCGCCGATCATCTTCGGCCAGATCGACGGGTGGTATGTGATGCTTTTGATGCTGACCTGCGGCACGCTCGCAACAGACCGCATGGCGGACGCCTTGTCGATGGATTTCAGGAGATCCGCCGTGCCCGGTGAGAATGCGGGTGTTCACAGCTGCCCGATCGTGCCCATCATCCGGCGCATGTCCCTCATCCGCGAGTCACGCACGACGCTGGCCTTGGCGCTGCCGCTCATGATCGGCCAGCTCAGCCAAATGCTCCTCGGCGTCGCCGACACCGTGATGGTGGGCCGCCTTGGAGTCACGGAACTCGCGGCACTTACCTTTGCGAATTCACTCTTCCACGTCCCCTTCGTCTTCGGCATTGGCGCGCTCACCGCCGTCTCGGTCTTCACTTCCAACGCGCGTGGTGCCGCCAAGCCAGAGGACGCCGTCGAGAGCTGCCGCAACGGACTTTGGCTCGCATCAGTGCTGGGTGGCCTGCTATTCCTCCTGTCGCTGCCAGTTTCTAGACATCTGACGGTATTTGGTCAGCCTGCGGAAGTCGCGGCAGCCACGGGGACTTATTTCTTGATCCTGATGGCATCTGCGATTCCGGCACTCGCGTCGATCGCGCTCAAGAATCATGCGGACGCACTCAACCGGCCGTGGCCACCTTTCTGGATCTTCCTCGCCGGTGTGCTGCTCAACATCGGACTCAACTGGATCCTGATCTTCGGCAATTGGGGTTGTCCGGCGCTCGGGCTCGAAGGAGCTGCATGGGCCACGCTCGTGTCGCGCCTCGCGATCCTCGCGGCGATGGTCTTCTGGCTCCGCAGGAGTGCGGAACTTGCGGCATGGATCTCCCGCAGCAGATGGATGAGCCCTTCCTTCACGCGCATGCGGTCCATGCTCGCCGTCGGACTTCCCGCCAGCATCCAGATGCTCTTCGAAGTCTCCGCCTTCTCGCTGTCCGGATTGTTCATGGGTTGGATCGGTGCCACTGCGATGGCGGCTCACCAGATCGCCATTACGCTCGCTGCCTCGGCATTCATGATCCCGCTCGGACTCTCGATGGCGCTCACGGTGCGCGTCGGCGAATCGTGGGGCGCGGTTGACTCGCGCCGCTGCCGCACGATCATCACCAGCGGATGGATGCTCTCCGGGTGTTGCGGGCTTGCCGCGGCCTCGGGATTCTTCCTCGGAGGAAACTGGCTTGCCTCCTGGTTCACCGTGGATGCCGAGGTGATCCGGCTGACCTCCGCTCTCCTGCTCATCGTCGGAATTTTCCAGATCTTCGACAGCCTGCAAGTGGCCTCGGCTTCCATGCTGCGCGGGATGCACGACGCCCGCGTACCCGCGATGATTGGCTTCGCCGCTTATTGGATCATCAGCTTGCCCACTGGCGCCCTGTTGGCGTTCGGACTCGATCACGGTGCCGAAGGCGTCTGGTGGGGACTCGCCAGCGGTCTCTTCATCGCCTGCGTCGCCCTGGGTCTGCGCTTGTGGCATCGCCGACCCGGTGCTACTCCAAATCCCTCATGATCCGTCTGTTGCTGATTTCGTTCTTGCTCGTTTGCACAGCATGCTCTGCAGACGTCATGAAAGCATTCACCGGTTGCACGCTCGTCGATGTGCGCTGGAACGACGGCGACAGCTTCCGCGTGCGGTTTCCAGACGGTGTGGAACACACGATCAGGCTCTACGGCGTCGACTGCATGGAATACCACGTCGAAGGCTACGACTCCAACGCCCGTCGGCTTCGTGATCAGCGGCGCCATTTCGGCATTGCCGACATCCTCGTCGCGAAATCATTCGGGGAAAGTGCTGCAGTGAGAAGCAAGGCATTGCTGGCACAACCGTTCGTCGTCCACACCGCGTTCGCCGATGGCAGGGGAGATGCTCGGCACTCCCGGATCTATGCCTTCGTCACGACGGCAGGTGGCTTGGATTTGTCCGAGCTTCTCGTCACAGAAGGACTTGCCAGGGCATTCGGTGTGTGCCGACAACGTCCCGACGACACCAGTGCGGATGAATGGAAGTCGCGGCTCGCCGATCTTGAGCTGACGGCTGCAAAGGCGGGCAGAGGGGCGTGGAGTCGCACGGACTGGAGCCGCTTGCCCGAATTTCGTAAAGAGGCACGAGTGGAGATCGCGGAGGTCGAACAGGCCCGCGAAAAACCCCAACCGTCGGAAGACAAGCCGCTCGACCTGAACACAGCCTCACGCGACGAACTGATGGGTCTGCCCGGTGTGGGTGAGAAAACAGCAACGCGCATCATCCAGGCGAGGCCATTTCAATCCATCGAGGAGCTTCAACGGATCCAGGGAATCGGCGCGGATACCTTGGCGAGGATTCGTCCGTTTGTGATGGTTGATCCACGCTAGCCGGATAGTCGTGCCCTGAGGATCCATCGCTCGTCACGCTCGAGGAGAACGTGGCAGCGCTCGGTCAGGGTTTTGATCGAAGATCCGTGCTCGATCATCAGTTCGCAGGCCTTGCCCGATGCGCGGATCGCGCGGATGCGGAATACCGGCTCGCGACGCATCCGCAGAAAACAGTAAAGTGGCACATCCGGGTGTGACGCGTTCCAAAGATACTTGGCTGGTGGAAAATCCGGCAGGGCTGCCATGGCGATCAACGATTCCCGAAGCAGCCGGGCACCATGTTGCCGCACCAGTTTGCGCATCGCCCTCCTCGCACTCAGTGTTTCAAGCATTCCGGCGACAGGGTCTTGATGGTCCCGCTCGATCTCCGCCAGGCACTCCCTTGCGTGAACCGCCATCAGGGCATGCAGCTCCTCCCGCCCGATTTCACCGTTTTCGAACTGTATGAACAATCGATCCGGTGTCGGAATCATCACGGGCCAATCCCAATCCAGCCAACATCGTCTGAAAAGCCCGAACCGCCCGCCTTACTCTACATAGGGACAGACAAATTGTACGGATTTGGCGGGATGGAAGCGATTGAGATCAAGATCACCGATGGGGCGGTTGAAGGGGCCCAATCGGGTTGGTGTGGTGTCGTTGCGAGGCCTTTGGAGACACTTGGATGCTCGCTTGTGACCAACCCTAGCAGTTTTCAACCCTCGCCCAAGGCCTTGAGAACATCATCCGACATCATCCAGCCCGCCATCGGCCAATTCCGTGTGCTCGCTGGCGCATTTCGCGCCAGCTTTGCCCTCTCGCCCCGTGGTGACGCCTGCTGCGGCGCACCCTTTGACACGGATCGCTGTTCTTAGCTGTCCAGTGTCTGTCTCAGATGCCCACCCTGAGGTCGCGCATCGACCAGAGAGTGCCCGCGGCAGCCTTGGCCTGACCGCGCAGACGCCTCGGCCCGTCGCGCCGCCGCTCGGGAAAGCGGTGCCGCGCCGCGGCA